>NZ_JBXAYC010000001.1:0-300000 GCF_056782095.1 Dellaglioa sp. CoH-56-MRSF-13
TGTTCAGTTTTCAAAGATCTACTTGGTTGCTTTTGACAACTTTTATATCATATCAAGGATTTCGTTAATTGTCAAGATTTTTTTTAATTAATTAACTGGTCACATTTGAATTAGTTGTTTACTACTGAGGCAACGTTTATTACTTTACCAAGAATAATGACCTTCGTCAAGCCTTTATTTAAATTAAATCTAAAAATATTGATGTAATCGTATACATCTGTACTTTTAATTACTTTATAGGTCTTAAATAAAAAAATAATTTCAAAAATAGACTATTAATCCTGATTTTTGAAATTATTTTTTATTTAATGTTCAACTAATAGTTGCTGCATTTGTAGTGTTTGCGCCTGATTTATTTCATCATACAACTTATTAGCAAGTTGCTCGTTAATTATTCCTGCTATATATTGTGTTTGAACATAATTATATTCTAATTGAAATGCTTGAATAAATAAATCTACTGATATTTTTTCATTCTCTTCGTAATCTCTACGAAAGTGTCTTTGTCGATCTTCGATAAATCTTTCAACATTCTGAATATCATCTAGTTGTCCATGTGCATTAGCCAAACGTTCTTTTGTTAAATCATGTAAATATTGTTCAATTACTTCATGCAATTGATTCTCCAAGTCCCATAATAATGATCGGAAATCATTGTGTATTTGCATTTTTTCTATATTATCTTTAGCCCATTGTTTCCTGGCCTTACTTCTCTGTCCACGAGTTATTTGCCCATGGCTAATATGCCACGCTTCATGCCTAACCTGATGTTCTACTGATCGAATGATTCGATTAACACTTAATCGTTGTCCACCATAATCTGTATCCAAAATTTTTCTGTACGTACTGAGTACTCGGGCAGGATAAATTTCTTTTATCTCATTACTATTTAAAAATTCATCTTCAATTTCATTAATTTTTTTAAATAATTCTTGATGTTTATCATACCCTTGAATATCATTAAACCCTTTTTGTGATTGTAATTGTTGAATCACCGCGTATCTCACATCGTTAGATTGAATACGTTCTGTTAAATGTAAACTAGCGTAATCAATCATTTGTATTCGTGAAAAATTTAATTCTTCTTTATTAAATGATAACTTTTTAGCTAGTAAGATTTTAGGCAACACTAATGCTGGTGTTATCATACTTAATAATATGACAGTAGTTGCAATGATTAAAATTTCTTCTCGATACGGAAAAGCCCGTCCATTTATTAACATTGGTAATGAAAATGCCATTGATAACGTGATTGTTCCGTGTACCCCACTCAACCCAAAAACAAATGCATTTTTTCGTCTTTTTTTTGATTTTGAAGGACCGAAAAAGGCAGCAATATGTGGTTCTTTTCCAATTAATGCCCAAGTGTATCGGATACCAATCATGACTACATAGATTATCAAACCCAGACTCAACAACTCAAACGACTGACTCGTTCCAAGTTTAATCAGTGCCCGGAAAATTTCAGGTAAACTAATTCCCAATAAAATAAATACAATACTGTTAAGCATTGCGGTCAACGTATCCCATATTGTTGACGAAACTAACTGGACACGTGTTGCAGTTAATTTTAAACGCTCGGATTCAATATTATGAACAATCCCTGCAGTTACAACAGCAATAATTCCCGATGTCCCTAGACTTTCCGCCAATAAATAAACAATAAATGGTGTTAACAACGCAATTGGAATAATCGTTAATTCTGGTGAAGTTACCCTCTTATTAAAATACGTTCTAACGATAACTAAGATTCCACCTGCCATAACCCCAACTACAATACCACCAACTGCAACAAAAATAAATTGAAATAATCCGCTATAGATGGAAAATGTTCCTTTTTCCATCACAGATAATGCCAAATTTAACATCACTAATCCACTTGCATCGTTAAATAATGATTCGTATTCTAAGGCAGTATTAACCCCTGAATCAAGTTTTGATGCTGATGTTAAGGATTTTACTGCTATGGCGTCAGTTGGTGTCACAATCGCAGCTAGTGCTATTGCAAGTGGCAATGTCCATCGAACTTCTAATCGATTCGCTAACAACCCTACTATTACAACTGTAATAAGCGCTAAAACTACTGATAATAAAAGTATCGCATGAAAATTTTTACGGATCCCCCTAACAGATGTTTTTTGCCCATCATTAAACATAAGTGGTGCAATAATGAATAACATAAAATATTCTGGTTCTAATTCGAAATTAGCCATGACTGGTACTAATGACAACAACAGACCAATTACAATAAGAATAAAAGCATCTGGTATTTTAGGAAGAATTTCGTGAATTACATTTGAAATAATAATCCCCGCCACAAGAAAAGCTATTACATAAAATAGTGCCATTATGCGTTAACGCGTCCTAACCAATATTTCTTTTTACCACGACGAATAATCACAAATTTGCCATCAAATTCTGTAGCAGGATCAATCATAAAATCTAAATCTTGAATTTTTTCACCATTAATACGAATAGCCCCGTTAGTGATATCTTCACGTGCTTGTCTTTTTGATGATTCAATTTTTGTATTTACTAATAACTCAACAATATTCTCTGGTTCTGCTGCTAATTCAACAGAAGGCATATTTTTAAACCCCTGTTCAATTTCACTCGTCGTTAATTCTTTCACTTCGCCTGAAAATAAAGCTGCAGAAATATGTTCGGCTTCAATTACAGCTTCTGGACTATGAACAAATTCTGTTACTTCTCGTGCTAAGCGGCGTTGTGCTTCACGTTTTTCTGGAGCTGTTTCAACTGATTTTTGGTATTCAGCAATCTCATCTGACGTTAAGAATGTGAAAAATTTCAAATATTTCACAACATCCCGGTCGTCTTGATTTAACCAAAATTGGTAGAATTCATATGGTGTTGTTTTTTCTGGATTTAACCAAACTGCGCCACCAGCTGTTTTACCAAATTTAGTACCATCAGCCTTAAGCATTAGTGGAATTGTTAGCCCATATGCCTTTGTGTCTGAACCTAGCTCTTTATGAATAAGATCAATTCCTGCAGTAATATTCCCCCATTGATCAGCCCCACCAATTTGTAATTGAACATCATGGTGCTTGTGTAAATGTAGGAAATCAACTGATTGTAAGATTTGGTATGTAAATTCCGTGAATGAGATACCAACTTCCAAACGACTTGCAACAACATCCTTTGCGAGCATGCTATTTACATTAAATAACTTACCGTAATCGCGTAAGAAATCAAGCAAGCTAATTTTTGATAACCAATCATAGTTATTTACAATTGAAATATTTGAATCTTGTCCAAATAATTTGGTCATCTGTGCAGTGAGAGCTTGCTCATTATGATGAACTTGGTCCATCGATTGCAGCACACGTTCAGATTTTTTACCACTTGGATCACCAATTGAACCTGTACCACCACCAATAATGATGTATGGATGATGTCCTGCTAATTGAAATCTTTTCAACATCATAAATGGAATTAAGTGTCCGATATGCATACTATCCCCTGTTGGATCAACCCCACAGTATAAGCCAATTGATTTTTCAGACGTTAGTTCACGTAACCCATCTTCGTCTGTCGTTTGATTAATTGCGTCGCGCCATTCTAGTTCGTCAATAATATTCATTTCTGTTTCCTCCTATATAATATAAGTATAAAAAAATCCCTGATATCTAAAAAAGATATCAGGGACGAATTAATTTCCGCGTTACCACCCAAGTTATTATCTACATAATATAGTAGCTAATCGCTCAATCATCGTTAACGAGATGAATCGTTGTTAGCTCCATAGCGTACTTCACTCATCGATAATTCCTGATTTCCAGCGACCACCAGGTTTCTTTAAAATTGATCGATAAATTACTGAACTACTTCATCACTTATAGCTATAATATACGTAAATAAAGTCTAAATGTCAATTTTAACCATAAGAATATTAATACTATAAAAGAGTGTCTTGATTGCATTCTATTTCGTTATTCGATACAATTCACTTACAAATTAAAAGTAACTGGAAAGAAGAGGAATCCGATGACAGAAAAGAAAATGATGTCAGCCGTTGTAATTGATGAATTTGGCGGACAAGATAAACTTAAACAACGTGAAGTAGCTATGCCTGAAATGACGGCGGATCAAGTAATTGTTCAAGAAAAAGCAGCTGGAATTAATCCAATTGATTGGAAAACGCGTGAAGGCTTTTTACAAGGTATGCTTAACTGGCAATTTCCTATTATTTTAGGTTGGGATGTGTCGGGTGTTATCACAGAAGTAGGCGCTAACGTAACCGATTGGAAAATTGGTGATGAAGTCTTCGCACGCCCTGCCACGACTCGTTTTGGTACTTACGCCGAATATACTGCTGTTGATGCTAATTTGCTTGCACCAAAACCTAAAAATATTAGCTTTGAAGAAGCTGCTGCTGTTCCTTTAGCTGGTTTAACTGCATGGCAAGCCCTTTTTGATCATGGTCATTTAGAAAAAGGTGAAAAAGTCTTTATTCATGCTGGTTCAGGTGGCGTTGGCTCTTTCGCTATTCAACTTGCTAAATCAGTTGGTGCTTACGTTATTACCACAACTAGCTCGAAGAATATTGATTTTGTTAAAGGACTTGGCGCTGACCAAGTCATTGATTACCATGAAACTGATTTTGCGGAAATCTTAAAAGATATCGACCTTGTAGTTGATACAATCGGTGGTGACGCACAAGAAAAATCAGTTAATATCTTAAAACATGGCACAGGTCGTTTAGTTGCTATTACTGGGATGGATTCTGAAAAAACAGCAGGTCTTGCTGAAGCAAGAAATGTGACTTTTGATTCAATTTGGTTGGACCCAAATGGTGAAGAATTAACTAAATTAGCTGATATGCTTGAAGATGGCACTATAAAAGTGACCTTAGATTCAGTTCATGAATTCTCTGCAGAAGGTGTAGCAGAAGCTCACGATCGTAGTGAATCTCATCATGCACTTGGTAAAATTATCGTTCGTTTTAAATAAAACCCTATTTAGGTAGTTCAGACTTTTTTGTCTGAACTACCTTTTTTAATTACTAAAAGTAAGTGCTTTCACTGGTGTTAATTCATTGGTAGATTTATACTATCCTTGTAGAATAAAATTTTTCAAGAAGGAGATTTACTATTATGCCAAAAAAAATTAATGCATCAGATGCCATGCTCAAAGTTTTAGAAGATTGGGGCGTTAAAACCGTCTATGGGTTGCCAGGTGGTTCATTTGATTCAACAATGAATGCACTACATAATCGTAAAAATACAATTAATTATGTACAAGTTCGTCATGAAGAAGTCGGCGCACTCGCAGCAGTTGGTGAAGCTAAAGTAACTGGAAAATTAGGTGTTACTTTTGGTTCCGCTGGTCCCGGTGCTGTCCATCTATTAAACGGACTTTACGATGCTAAATATGATGGTGTTCCTGTTCTTGCCTTAGTCGGCCAAGTTGGTACACAAGTGATGAATACAAATTACTTCCAAGAAATGAATGAAAATCCAATGTTTGAGGATGTTTCTATTTATAACAGAACAGCTACTACACCCGAAAACTTACCCATTGTTGTTGATGAAGCTATCCGTCAAGCCTACAAATATAATGGCGTCGCAGTTGTCACAATTCCGACCGATTTAGGTTGGCAAGAAATCGATGACACCTTTGTTTCAACAGCCGCAACACACCAAGAACCTCTTTATCCGATGCCTCGTGATAAACAAATTCAAGATGCCTTAGATATTTTAACAACAGCTAAGACACCAATTATTTATGCTGGGAAAGGTGTTCGTGGCGCTGGAAAAGAATTAATTGAATTATCTGAAAAATTATCATTACCAATCGCAACAACTGCGCTTGCTAAAACAATTATTCCTGATGATTACAAAGCATACATGGGTTCTGCTGGACGAGTTGCTGGCAAACCCGGCGTTGACCTTCTTCGTGGCGCTGATGCTGTTCTTTTCATTGGATCTGATTTTCCATTTGGTGAATATTTCTTTTCTCCAGATGCTAAATTTATTCAGGTCGATATTGATTCTGAAAAATTAGGTAAACGTCATTCAGTTGATGTCCCTATTTTAGCCGATGGTAAGGAAACTTTAATCGCATTAAATAAGGCCGTTAAAACACCAGTTGCACCAACAAAATGGTACAAAGCTGCCATCGCTAACAAAGAAAACTGGATTAAATGGATTGATAGCTTTACTGAAGATGACAGTAAACCACTTCGTTTTGAACCAGTTTTCAATGAAATTAATAAAATTAAAGATGACGATGCAATTTTCCAAATTGATGTTGGTAATGTAACGATTGAAGCAATGCGTTTCTTACGTCTTGGTGAGAAAAATAAATTTACAACATCCGCATGGTACGCAACGATGGGGTATGCACTACCCGCAGCAATTGGGGCTCACTCTGCCTTTCCAGACCGTCAAGTTTTCTCAATTTCTGGTGACGGTGGTTGGACGATGGTCATGCAAGATGTCTTAACACAAGTTAAATACAACATGCCTATCATCAACGTTGTCTTAAGCAATCAGGAACTTGGATTCATCCGCGCTGAACAAGATGATAAACAACAACCACACTCAGGTATTGATTTAATTGATGCTGATTGGGGCGCAATTGCCAACGACATGGGAGCTAAAGGGTATACCGTCCGGACATTAGCAGAATTAAAAACTGCTTTTGCTGAAGCTAAAGGTTCAAAAGTGCCTGTTGTTATCGATGTTAAAGTAACTTCTGACCGTCCACTTCCTGTTGAACAGCTCATTATTGATCCTAAAACACAAGATCCAGATGCTGTTAAAGCTTTTGTTAAAGAATACCAAGCAGAGGGTTTAATTCCATTTCGAGAAATCCTTGAAAATCAAGATTAAATAGTTTTTATTTAATTGATGTATCTTAGCTTAATTAAGTTAAAATACATTTTTTATAGAACAAAAAAAGATATAAAGAGAACCCTTGGGATTGAATTTCATTTCAATCCCAAGGGTTCTCTTTATATACCTCTTCTTATTTCACAATTTTATCAATTTTTGCTAATTCTTCTGGTGCAAAATCCAAATGCTCTAATGCCTTTAAATTATCCTTTAATTGACTCACACGACTAGCACCAATAATAACCGACGAAACAGAATTATCTTTCAAATCCCAAGATAGCGCCATTTCAGCCAATGTCTGGTTGCGATTTTTTGCAATTTCATTTAATTCACGAACCTTTTTAAGTGTTGATTCAACTCTCTCAGTAGACAAGGTATCAAATCGTTTCACTCTAGAATCGTCTGGAATACCATTCAAGTAACGATCAGTCAATAACCCTTGTGCTAAAGGACTAAAAGCAACTGTTCCTATCTGCTCTTGTTTTAAAACATCTTTTAATCCATCTTCTATCCAACGATCTAATAAATTATATCTAGGTTGGTGGACAACGATAGGTGTATTTTTAGCTTTTAGTAATTGAATCATCTTTTCAGCTTCTGGTGCCCGATAATTTGAAATTCCAATATATAAGGCTTTACCTTGGCGAACGAGTAAATCCAAAGCTTCAGCTGTTTCTTCCAACGGTGTATCTGGATCTGGACGATGGTGATAGAAAATATCAACATAATCTAGCTGCATACGTTGTAATGATTGATCCATACTGGCAAACAAGTTTTTCTTTGAACCCCATTCGCCATAAGGACCTGGCCACATATAGTAACCTGCCTTCGTCGAAATAACCATTTCATCCCGGTAGGCACTTAAATCTTCACGTAAAATGCGCCCAAAATTCTTCTCGGCAGCACCATCACCGTAATTATTTGCCAAATCAAAATAAGTAATTCCATTATCAAATGCTGTTTCAATAATATCTTTTTGCGTTGCTAAAGGTGTCTCATCCCCAAAGTTCTTCCATAAGCCTAAGGCAATAGCAGAAACTTTTAATCCACTATTACCGAGGCGATTATAAATCATTTTATCATAACGTTTTTCATTTGCTTGATACATTAACTATCTCCTCCTAAACTAATTACAAATTATATTATAGCGCTTTCACGTCTGCTGGACAATCATTTAATGTTACTTAAAATTCGCTTATCTTATTAATTTGTGCCACTATTATTAGGTAACTGAAGGAGTTGAGTCCATGTTTAAAAAAATAAACGATTATATAAATGTCCATTATATTAAAACATTCATCTTAACGTTAGCTATTGCAACCATAGTTAGAGTCATTGTTGCATTTTTCATAAATAAACACTTTTTGAATGTAGAATTTATTATTGCCGCGATTACGATTGTTATAATTTCACTTTTAATCAGACAAGACCTCAAGAAATAATTAGGTAAGCAAAAATACTGACTCGATACTTTTGACAAAGTACGGAGCCAGTATTTATTTAATTCATGTCCCACTTTTAAATAATTAGTCTTCAAAAACATCTTTTGCAATATTAAATGCAGACCAAGCTTTAGGCCAACCAACGTAGAAAGATAAATGTGTGATAATTTCAGCAATTTCTTCCTTCGTAATTCCATTTGTTTTGCCAATTGCCATATGTGCTGGCAATTGTTCAAAGTTACCACCTGAAATCAAAGCTGAAATTGTTATAATACTGCGTTGATGTGCTGGTAATTCACTTTCACGTGACCAAACTTCACCAAATAAAACATCATCATTTAATTCTGCAAATTTAGGTGCAAATTCGCCTAAGTTATCGCGACCTGCTGTTTGTTTCTTTACCATAATATAATATCCTCCTATTAATCTTTTAATTTACCGTACGTTTCGTCATCAACAGCTTCTAACCATTCAGGTGTCCCTGCTGTAATAGCAACATGTGAGAACCAACTATCTTTTGTAGCACCGTGCCAATGTTTAATCCCGTCTTTTGTGACAACAACATCACCAGCTTTTAAACGTCGTGCTTGTTGACCTTCTTCTTGGTACCAACCTTCACCGGCAGTGACCAATAATAGTTGGTAACCGTCGTGATGGATGTGCCAATTATTACGTGTTCCAGGTTCAAAACTAACATTTCCAACACCAACGTTTATATCTGGATCCGCCACTAACATGTCTAAATAACTTTGACCAACAAAGAAATCTTTATATGCTTCATTTTTTTCACCTATTGGAAAAAGACCGTTTTTAATTTGTTCCTCATTCATTATAATTACCTCACTTTATTTTATACGGTTAACCTAGCGTTAATCGTATATCGCGAATTGTTCTAGATACTTTTCAAAACTAATATCTTCTGACACTTCGTTTCCATTTGTTCTGTGTGAAACTTTTCTGTCATACCAATCAATTTTATGAGAAATAATTTCAATATTATGCTGTAATTCTACCATTTCAGACAGTGCATTTTCTTTTACCTTGCTGAGCATCTCGCGTCGTTCTTTAATGGTTGCATCACCTTGTGCTCGTAGTTCAACGTATTTAATTATTTCATTAATCCGCATCCCTGTCCCTTTAAGATGAAGCAAAAATCCTACCCATTTAATATCATGTTCCGTGTAATAACGTAAGCCTGCCGAATTACGGTGAGGCTTAATTAAGCCTTCTTTTTCATAGTAACGCAATGTAAAACTTGATAACCCAACTAATTTAGCAAACTCACCAATTTTATATTGTTGCTCATTAGTCATTCAATCGCCTCCTTCAATAGTTTCTATTAAAACACTTAGAGTTGACTCTAAGTCAAGCTTTTCTACATATTATTTTTAATATTAAGGCTTACTCCATCCATCAATTCAGACCGTTCCTACACTAAAATTTAATTCCAACATTTTAAAACAAAATCTTTGCTTAATAATTTTCATTCATGTAGAGTTACATCGAAATAGTTACCATTTCCAGATATATTACATATAAAATAAGAAGAAATGAGGGTTAGCTTTTGTTAGATTTCAAACACATAAACAAAACATTCAAAACAGTTACCGTATTAAACGACTTAAACTTACATATTGATACAGGGGAACTTTTTGTTCTTGTTGGCCCTAGTGGTAGTGGTAAAACGACAACTTTAAAAATGATTAATCGATTAATTGAGCCCACCTCGGGTACTATTAACTTTGAAAATCAAAATATTGATCAGATTCCGTTACATACTTTACGTTCACAGATTGGCTATGTCTTACAGCAGATTGCTTTATTTCCTAATATGACAGTTGCTGAAAATATCAGCTTATTACCAGAATTACAAAAATGGCCTAAAAACAAACAAAGAGAACGTGTCGATGCCTTATTAACACGTGTTGGTTTACCGCCTGAAGCATATCGTAAGAGAATGCCTAGCGATTTATCCGGTGGCGAGCAACAACGAATTGGTATTTTACGAGCAATTGCAACTAAACCAAAATTAATTTTAATGGACGAACCATTTAGTGCGCTGGATCCTATCTCAAAAAAAACATTACAAGATATCGTCATCGATTTACATGAGGAACTACACAATACCATTATTTTCATTACGCATGATATGTCTGAAGCTCTTCGCCTCGGAACTCGTGTTGGTGTTATGCATGATGGCAATCTCATTCAAGTTGGTACCCCTGACGAAATTAGAAATGCACCAAAAAATGATTTTATTTCAGAGTTTTTTGGGTTAGACGTATCCAACACGCAATTTAATTTAGCTGAAATGATTCAAAAATCATTTAGTCTTCCAATTGATGAACTCGCTAATAATCACGTCACCTCAACTCAAACAACATTTAAAGAACTCATATCTCTACTTTCTAAATATACAATTATAAATGTTAAAGATAACGACCAGAATCTCATTGGTGCAGTTGATGCCCAATGCTTAATTCGTTATGGTGCAAGCATGTCTGATAGCGAGGTGGATGACCAATGGCAAATTTAATAACAACTTTTAAAATGCACCGTGCTGATTTATGGACCGCTATTCTTCAACATCTACAGATATCATTAATTTCATTGCTGATTGCAACCATCATTGCCGTCTTTTTAGCAATTTGGTTAGCACAGCATAAAAGAGCAGCAGAAATTATGTTGCAAATTACCAGTGTTTTACAGACAATTCCTTCACTCGCGCTGCTAGGGCTATTAATTCCACTAGTCGGAATTGGAACACTACCTTCAATTATCGCATTAGTTGTTTATGCTTTACTGCCCATTTTTCAGAACACATATGCAGGTTTAACTGGTATTGATCCATCATTAGAAGAAGCCGCAACTGCATTTGGTATGACACGTGCGCAAAAACTTATTCGATTTGAATTACCCTTAGCTATGCCACTAATTATTTCAGGCATTCGTATTGCGCTTGTTCTAATTATTGGAACCGCAACACTAGCTGCTTTAATTGGTGCTGGCGGGTTAGGAACATTTATTTTGCTGGGAATTGATAGAAATGATATGAGCTTGATTATTATTGGCGCGTTGAGTTCTATTATTCTAGCTATTGTTTTCAGTGTTTTAATCCGGCAATTGCAGAATTTAAAGATAAAAACAATTACCATTATATTAATTACTTTAGGATTCCTATTTGCTGTTGGTGCCACAATCAATACTTTCACACATCAGAAAAAAGAATTAGTCATTGCTGGTAAAATGGGGGCAGAACCTGAAATTCTAATTAATATGTATAAAGATTTAATTCAAGAAGACGACGCCAATATCAAGGTTACTTTAAAACCAAATTTTGGTAAAACGAGTTTTCTATACTCTGCATTAAAATCTAATTCAATCGATATTTACCCAGAATTTTCAGGTACGGTACTTGAAGAGTTAGTAAAATCACCACTCAAAAGTACAAATGAAAATAAAGCCTACCAGCAAGCAAAAACCGAAATTAAAGTTAAATCAGATTTAGATTATTTAAATCCGATGGCTTATCAAAACACCTATGCTGTCGCTGTCACTAAAGACTTTGCAACTAAATACCATCTATCAAAAATTTCTGATTTATCACGAGTATCTTCAAAAATAAAGGCAGGCTTTACGCTTGAGTTTCTAAACCGTGATGATGGTTACAAAGGGTTACAAAGCAAGTATCATTTGTCATTTAACACTAAATCTTTTGAACCAGCACTTCGCTATCAAGCCATTGTGAATGGTAATGTAAATTTAGTTGATGCCTATTCAACTGATAGTCAGCTCGTCAAATATAATTTGGTCACATTAAAAGATGACAAGTCTTTATTCCCACCTTATCAAGGCGCCCCACTTGTTGCAAAGGGCATCTCACAAAAATATCCATCCATCAAAAAAAGTTTAAATAAATTAACCGGAAAAATTTCTGATACAGATATGCAAAAAATGAATTATCTAGTTGATGTTAAAAATGTCCCAGCAAGTACCGTCGCACACGACTACTTAACAAAGCAACATCTTTTAGACTAAATAAAAAGTTTGGAATCTCGCTAACCTCATGCGGACTCCAAACTTTTTTATATTTTATCGTTATTTAACCTACATAACGTTCTAATGCAACCGCAACACCATGATTAACGTTCGATTCTGTTACATAAGTTGCTGCTTCTTTTAATTCAGGAATGGCATTTCCCATCGCAACAGTCGTTCCGGCTACGGCAAACATCGTTAAATCATTATGTTGATCTCCCATTGCCATAACTTCTTCTTCTTTTAATCCCAGTTCTGCAATTAAATCTGTTAATGCATTTCCTTTATTAGCTTTTTTATTCAAAACTTCTAAAAATTCTGGCAAACTACGTACAACATAATAACTATCATCAAATATTTTTTGAATATTAATCATCTGTGCGTCTAAAACTTCAGGTTCATCCACAAACATAATTTTAGAAACGGTTAAGTCCCGTGACATTTCCTCTGGATTTCGTACAAATAATCCTTCATTATTTTCAGCTGCTTGAATAACGGTCACACGACCAACATCTTTATTAGATGTATAAATTCGGCTCTCATCATCTAAAATATTATAATGAACATTTAATTCATAACTTAATTTATCTGCAGCTATATACTCATCAAAGGTTAACGTATGTTGCGCTAGACGTTTTCCACTTACTGTTTCAATAATTGCACCGTTGTAGGTAATGACATATTGGTCATCCCCACTAATCCCTAATTGTTCAAGAAATCCAACCACACCAGCTAAAGGTCGTCCCGTACAAAGGACAACCTTAATTCCCTTTTGTGTCACTTTTTTGACGGCATCAATTGTTTCTTTTGCTAATCTACCCTCTGGATTTAGTAACGTATCATCAATATCTATTGCAACTAGTTTAATTCCCATAGTAATCTCCTCATTTTAAATGATTAAAAAAAGGCAGTCTCAAGAGACTACCTTTTCAATCTTATTTAGGTGCACGTTTAAGGTATGTACCTTCTTGTGTATTAATTTCAAGAACATCATCTGCTGCGATGAAATCAGGAACATTAACAACAAGTCCTGTTTCCATTGTTGCTGGTTTACCTGAACCAGTTGCTGTAGCGCCTTTGATTGAAGGCTGTGTTTCAGTAACACGTAATGTTACAACAGTTGGTAATGTTAAGCCAATAACTTCTGTACCGTAAAATTGGATTTTAACTTCCATATTTTCCAATAAGAATTTTGCTTCATGTTCGATAATTTCTCTTGGAATTTCATATTGTTCATATGTTTCCAAATCCATAAAAATAGCCATTGTATCCTGGTTGTACAAGAATTGAACTGGTTTTGTTTCAATATTAGCTTGTTCAACCTTAACTTCTGGACGCATTGTTGTTTCAACAGTTGATCCAGTACGAACGTCACGTAATTTCATACGCATAACTGTGTTACCTTTACCCGGTTTATGATGACTTGCTTCTAAAACTTTAATTAATTTACCGCCTTGTTCAAAAGTCATTCCGGCTTTTAAGTTAATTGCTTCAATCATAATTTATTATCTCCCTTTTTATAAAACGTTTCTCATTGAGTATACCAAATTGAAAAGGCTTAATCTATAGTGACACTTACAAACATCACTGGATTTTATTAAATAAAAAGTCAAAAATAGCGCATTTTCTTTATTATTAATCGTATATCCAAATTATAAGCTATATTTGTCCAAATACTTCGACAATATCTCTACACATCCTATACTAGCAAGGCTATAATATATATATAATCAAATAGTTAATTTTTTAATTATTTTGAAAGGAAGTCTTATTTTGCTAAAAAACAAATATATTAACTCATCTACTACCTATCAATCGATTATCATCCTTTGTTTCAGCTTGTTCTTTTTAACGTTACCAATTTATACTACACAAGCTGCTACATCATACACGCCTCCTGTAGGTTATCCAATGGGGGCTGCCACGAATGTCACTGGTTTCGCTGGTGGTACAATCACGTTTAATTCTAATGATATTGACTCCCTACAAGGTTAATTTTTTGCCAAAACATTTACTTCCTCAGGTACCGCCGGAGGTTCTTCTATAAAATACTTACAAAATTATGCTCATGATTCAACTGCTAATTTAACTGATGCTGATTATGCAAAGGTTAATCCTACAATGATTTCAGAAAATATTACCGGGGCTGATATGATTCAGTGGTATGGTAATAAAAATAGCTTTGTTTTTTCAAAATCTAATGATAAAGTCAAAGATTTATCATACTATCTACAGAATTCTCCCCCTGATGATGAAATCGCAAAAGCCATTGCTGGTTGGTCCATACCTTCAAGTAATGCCGGTTACGCTGATGCTATCAAGCAATTTAATGCAAAAAAAGATACTATTGATAAACTTTCTGATTTTCCTGTTATGTCAAGCAATGATATTTCATCATTTGCTGATGCTACTCAAAATATTACTGATGTCAGTGATTATTACGCTAGTTTCACTTCAACAAATTTCTCAAACTCTAAAGCAACAGGTTCTACTACTAAATCTAATAATGCTATCAAACGTGTTGATTTAAATACAGATAAATCAATTGATGCTGAAAAATATGCACCTGGTAAAACGGTTATTCAATTAACCGTTGATATGAATACTGCTTCAACAGATCAAGGCGTTGTCTTTGCAGATATTGATGGCTCTATTCCTTCATTTGAAGATGCTATTGGTATCAAAATTAATTTAGTCAATTTTGATATTAACACAATGAAAATGCCATTTTTCATGTTAAATTATAAGCATTTTTCTAATAATGATGCTGGTATCAGTTTTAATTTCAATCAAGGTAGCTGGATGACTTTCAATGCGTATCCACCTAAATCTGACGGATCTTCGATAGATTACAAGTTAGCTGGTAATAGTGATGGAACGCTATTTTCCGGACAAAATAGTAATGGTTCAGATACCACCGCTAAAAATCTTCTATCCGATGAACCCGTTGCAATCGATACAACTGATAAAAACTCTAAAAAAGTGAAATCTGTCTACAATACGTCTTCACATATTAGTAATAATTTTAATACTGAAAATGGTAAGATTTTTGTCGGAAGTTGGAAGAGTCCTTTATATGGTTCAGTATTAGCACCTAGTGCTGATGTCGACGTTGATTCAAGTAGCGATGGTCTCTTATATGGGAGTATTGTTACTGGACAAAATATTATTGGTAATTTAAACGTTCCTAGTGACCTTGCCTATCAAAGTATTTTTGATGCGTCTGATGATTTTGGAGATGACGCTATACAAGAATTTTTAAAAGATCCTGATTCAAGTAACTCATCTCATCCTACTATTAAGTCTATTTCGTTACCGGGTTATACTTCTACAGATACTGGATCTGGTACGACTCATTATATTCCACAAATAGACCCTTACGATTTTCACTATTCATTAAACAATATCACTGATGAATTACCTGAAAATACCGTTCAAACAACTAAAAAATCACTTGATACTACAGTCAATATAGATACGAAATCAACAACCGATAAAACTGAAAAATATTACTTATGGTACAGTTTCAATAATGGTCCTTGGGAAAAATATTCAGAAAATGGAACAACTGAACTTACAAATTCTAAACTAGAAATCACTGCAAAAGATGCGGACGATCTTGCAAAACAATACAGTACGGACCATAGTAAATATAAATATGACGAATCTGCTTATACTGATGGGACTACATATTCTAAATTAATTGATGACAATGAATTGATTGGTTATCATCTTTTCCATAAGAATAGAATTTCATATTTAGTCACATCAACTCACGATTCGGGTACCTATTCCAGTTATAGTAATCACACAATTAATGATATCTTAAGCGGTAAAACGAATGATACAATTTCTGCTGCAAATCTCGCAAAATTAAATCCGGATTACACGCCTATTTCATATAATTTACACGTTGCAGGAGATCTTTTAGTATCCTATCCAAAAGTATTTGATTTTGGTAATTTTACAGCAGGAACTTCTGAAAAAACACCTACAGTAACTGCAACTGGTTTGTTAACTGTCGATAATCCTTTTGGACTTAACTGGAATTTAGTTGTTAGCACAAGTGATAAAGATAATCTAAGTGATCCTTTCTTTATTCCCGATCAACTTGGTTGGTTTGAAAAATTGCAAACGAGTATGCTTGGTAATTCCACAATCACTTATGGGAATGCCTCAGATATTAAAACAATTACATCTAAAGATACTCTTTTAAGTTTAAACTCAACTATTTTTGATTCTGATACAACATCAGTTATTAGTAAAAACTACTATTCTGCACAATTATCATTAAGTCTAAAAACTAAAAAAATTACTCATCCTGGTAAATTTCAAGATAACGCAACTTGGTCATTATCATCACCAAGTATCGTTGTAGATTCATCAAAAGAATAAGAAATCTAATCGACAAAAAGACGCCTAATAAAAATTAGACGTCTTTTTGATTACCATTCATTTTGATTACTTATTTTCTAGTGATTCTTCCTTATCTTTTTTTCTTCTTTTTAAAATAATAAAAAGTAAGAATAAAACTAATAAAATTAATAAAGCAATAATACCAATAATTAACCACAATAACCAAGATATATGAGGCTCTGCTGCCTTATTATCTGATTTAATCTGTTTAATATTGGCTTTAGTAATTGTAAATGAATTCGTTGCTTTCCAAGATTTATTATTTCCGGTAACGGTATAATGGACATCATATTTACCAGCGATTAACTTGGCTTTAGTTAAGTCTAATGCATAGCTAAATTTAGCGTTGGGTGCAAAATCAACGTCCTTAATTGTTTTGTCATATAAAACAGTACTACTACTATCTTCTGTAATAGTTGCTTTAATTGTTGTTGGTCCAATCACAATGGGTACATCATTTTGCATATTTGTTTGTAGTGAAACTTTATTAAATGCGTTCAATACCACTTTAGAATCGCCAATTGTCATTTTGGGATTAGGATTATCGACCGTTTCAGATTCTCTAATGACTGCTTGAACAACGTACGCAAATCGATTAGTAATTGAAATACCTTTTCCTTTATTCTTTTCCTTAATAACTTTTTCTTGTACGTTAAAGCCACCTAAAATAATACCGGAAAATGACGTAGCGGGTGTTTTCACTGTAAACGTAACTGTTGCTGTTTTTTTAGGTCCAACCACAACATCTTGTTTTTTTGAGACAAGTTCTGAAAATTGATACTTAGCAGTCGCTGGCTTTTTTACATTTGTCTTATCATAGACAATTAGTCCATTCGTATTTGTATATGAACTATTAGGGCTCACAACAATCGTTTTAGTATCGTTTTCTAAGTTCTTAATTTTCAATGCCAATGTCTGTGTTGAGTTAGGGTTCATTTTAATATCAAATTGTGCTGCCTCTCGATATTGATTAGCAGGCGTTACTTTGGCTACCGTAAACCCGGCACTATTAGACTTTGCATAGACATTGGTCGATACAGTAATAAGTGTGACTATCGCGATAGCTAAAAAGCTTAAAACTATTTTTCTTAATTTCATTATTTCGATTCTCCTTAAAAAAAAAGACTGCCTTAGGCGGTCTTTTTTCTGTTACGTTTTAATTAGCTTAGTTAAAAGCTGCTGCACTAGCATTTCCTTGAGTTGCAGTCCATGTTAAATCAGCTGAAGTTGTTGCAATTTTAGTATTTTTACCAAGTTTTAATGTTGCACTATTGTCAGCATATGACAATGTTGTAGCACCAGCGCCTGTTGTAGCTGTCGCGACAGGAGCTGCAGCACCAGCTGGTGTTAAAGTAGCAGCAGATGCTGTAGCATCTGAGTCTGTTTTAACTGTAGCAGATGCAAGATCTAATGAGCTAACCTTAACTTCAGCATCAGCCATCACACCTAATTGTGCAGTAACATTCCAACCACTATCTGTACCTACGTAATCGGCTACATCTAAAGCTTGAGAAGCATCTTTTGCGCCAGTTGATGTAATATCTGTACCAGTCGTAACTAATGCTTCATTTAGTTTTGTTGTGAAACTGAACGATGGTGCACCCGTTTGAGTAAAAGTACCTGCTTCAATGTTTAAACTAGCTGTACCTTTACCATCTGTTGAATCCGCTGAAACACTTGAGCCAACAACTGCTGTTGAACCAAGTACTAATGCTGCAATTAAAAATAAATTCTTTTTCATAATATAAATTCCTCCCATTTATTGATTAAGCCAATGCTTGAAAAGGGGACGTTGACCTTTACCTAATAGTACCATATAATTTACATAAGATTCAACTGTAATATTATCAGAAGAAACTCTATGATTAAGTCCATATACGCCAATTAATATAGCGTTTACATGTTATTTACAAGTATTTTTTTAGGTTTAATTTTTTCAAACCATTTACTGAAAGTGTACAATCAATTTTTAAATAGAATGATTCCTACCTACCCCCACTTTATAACCATTAAAGGTAGAGCCTTTAGTCATTAATAACCTTTTTTTAAGTTAACTAGAATTTAAGTGTTACTATCAATTATACTTTAAGTCCGCTTATTAAAAAGATTCGATTATCCTAGTTCAAACAAGCTCAAATGGCGGTACGCTTACTTTTTAAGAAAAGCCAACAACTTCTAATGAAATTGATTTCAGCTCTTCTAATAAGACGATTTTCGATTTACCCTCATCAAGTCTTAGTGATGGTACAACAAGTTCTGTAATTAACAAATCTTATTATTATGCAAAACTAACTTTAGATTTTACAACTTCAATTTTTGATACGACAGGGAAATATAATTACGATTCACTCTGGGCTATTTCACCAACTAAAGATAGCGGTATCGTAAATGAGTCAACTAAATAATTCTAAATAAAAAAGGTTTACTCCGTTAAGTAACTAACTGAGTAAACCTCTTTTTTTGTGTCGAAATTTCTAATTATTTACAGGACATCTTTGATATCTGTATCCCCATCATGCATCGTAATTACTTTTCCGATTGTATTATCATGTGCGATAACTGAAACTAAGACGTCTGCCACGTTTTCAAGTGAGTTAGAGCCCGCTTGACCATCATTTAATGTTACTTTACCAGTACCTGGCTCATCTACTAAGGTGCCTGGCTGAAGAATTGTATATTCTAATTGCGTATTCTTCATTAGCCAATTATCAGCATAAAACTTAGCAGTCATATAATCTCTTAATGATGAAACTTCAATTTTTTCTCTATCCAAAGAGTAAACGGAACTCAACATTACAAAACGCTTAACATGAGCTATTTCAGCTGCTTCCATCGTTTTAACTGCCCCATCTAGATCAATCTTCATTAAGTCTTTGCCGCCAGAACCAGCAACAAATAATATGGCATCAACAGCCTGCATATTCTTGACTAATTTATCTATACCTTCTAACAAATCAACATAGACATAAGTAATATTACCTTTATCTAAATTATCTGTATGTCTTGAACCCGCCAAGACTTGGTAACCTTTATCAGCTAATTTACTTGTTACTTTTTGGCCAATTCGACCATTCGATCCAACAACTAATACTCTTTTTATTTCTGTCATCATTTATACACTCCTTCGTTTTATCCTGACTAAAGTCTACATCTTTCTCGACTAAAATGGTATGACTTACACTCGTAAGTTAACGACAAAAAGACAGTCACTATTTTTACCATGACTGTCTCAGTTGATTACTAATTAATTTAATTTAAATTCTGTAACTGTTTTGTACGTATCGCCTACACGTAAAACAATATCACCAAATTCAGGGAATTGTTCAGATCCAGGTGCTGATTGTGTTTCAAATGTAATTGCTGCATGATTAGCTAATTTTTTACCATGCATAATTGGCGTTACTTCACCAAAGTTAGCCGTGAAGATAACTAAACTTGTTGCATCAGTTGAAACTGAGACAGAAACTTCTTTATCTGGACTAACTAATTTTGCTGATTCTTTACCAACTGCAGGATTATTCAAGAAAAAGGGATGATCGATACCATTAACTTGATTTTTTTGAGCAAAATCACTTGTGAAAACGTCATGTAATGTCTTAGCTTGACGGAAATCGTAAGGCGTTCCATCAACAGACATCTTTTTACCTGTTGGAATTGAATCGGGTTCTAATGGTGCAAACTTATCGCTATCTACTTGTAATAAATTGTCATCTATTGTTTCTGTGACGTCACCCATAACATTAAAGTAAACATGATTTGTTGGATTATATAGTGTATCTTTATCCGTTTTAGCAGTCGTTTCAAGATGCCAAATGTTATCATTATTTAATAGATATTTTACATCAATTGCCATGTTTCCAGGGAAACCATGTTCGCCTTCTGGGCTATCTAAATGAAAAATAACAGCTATTTCATTTTCGTTTTCACTTATTTTATACGTCCACTTTTTAGTATCAAATCCTGGCGTACCACCATGCAATGTATTTGTACCTTCGTTAATTTGCACTTGGTAGCTTTGATCATTAATGTTGAATTTACCATCTTTAATACGTCCAGCAACACGACCAATTGAAGCGCCAATAAAACTATCTTTTTCTAAGTATTCATTTGCTGAATCAAATCCAAGAACAATTTCTCGTTTTCCAGTACTTGTGGGTACCTTGAGGCTAACAATTCTAGCCCCTAAATCTGTGAGTGATAATTCAAACCCATTATCATTTATAATCGTTATTAAATCATAGTCATTTCCAAAATCCTTTGTTTTAACTTGCATATTTATCTCCTCCGCTTACTGTATTTGTCCATTCTTATTAATACTAGTCCATTTTAATTAGATATTCAAGAAAGCGTTTACTTTTTTATTGAATAATTACCTTTATTTTACTGAAAATGACATAACCAACCTTTATTTCTGTTATTTCTCTAAAATGTAACGTCATTATAAGCGAATAACTATAATAAATACAAATGTATAGTTCGTTTTTTGTTATCATGTTTATGGAATATTATGTTTATTTATCATTAAAAGATTAATAGCCGAATTATTAATTGATTTATTTTTTAATTATTAGTATACTTACATTATTAATATAAAAGGAGTTTACAATGACAAAAAAACGCGTTTATCTTGCAGGACCCTTTTTCACTCCAGAACAAAAAGAACGATTAGATTTGGTAGCCGATCTCCTAAGTAAAAATCCAACAATTAACGCAGATGCAATTCATCTTCCAGGAAACGTTCAATATCCAGATGCGGACTTCGGCACATTTGAATGGCAAACAGCTACCTTCCAAAATGATATTCGCCAAATTGATCAAGCAGATATCGTTGTTGCAGTTCTTGATTATCAATTGGAAGAAAACAATGATGAAGCTGACTCAGGTACTGTTTGGGAATGTGGTTATGCTCATGCCAATCGCAAACCTGTTATTTTAGTTCGCCAAAATAAAGGTATTCCCTTAAATCTAATGCTTGCTGGAAGTTATACAGCAATGTTTGATGGTTTAGAAGATATCCAAAATTTAGCAACCTACGATTTTAAGGTTTTACAAAATAAGTATGTTGATTTATCAATTTTTTAATTGATCCAATGTTTCACGTGAAACAAAAATACTCTATGCTATAAATCTTTTAAATCGGATTTAAATACAGTAACAGATATTATTTTTATATTTCTAGTACTGTATTTTTTTCTCTCACAAATTGAAGCACCAAACAGTTAATAATATGAAAGAACTTATTAACTAACGACTTATTATGTTTGCTAGTTCAATAACAAACGTATTTCTTATAAATTAAAAAGTATGACCCAATAGAAATATAATTGGGTCATACTTTAGTATCTTAAATACTATTTAAATGCCTAACATCATTGTTACTATTTAACAATAGTTAACAATGAACCGTTTTCATCAATAAAAATTATCCTCGTGCTAATAATAAGTTAAATAAACCGCCCATTGTTTTATCCGATAATTCGATTTCTTTACCAGCTTCTGTCACTTTAGTAATTTCATAATAATCTTCAAATTCGGGTACTTCTAATTCCATCATCGCAACAAAAGCAGCAGCTGTTTTGTAAGTTGCTTGTAATTCTTCTCCATGAATGTAATTAATAACTAGCATAATTGTATCCCCTTATTGTTTTCTTTAAATAAGTTCCGTTTTTTTTATATCATCAACCGTTTTTGTTCCAGCTAATTGCATATCAATTGTTAATTCCTTAGCTAAATGTTCAAAGACTGATTGAACGCCTTTCGCACCACCCAAATGAAGCCCATAAACCATTGGACGGCCAATGGCAACGACATCCGCCCCACTAGCAAGCGCTTTAAATATATGTGAACCACGACGAACGCCACTATCAAAGACAATTGGCACTCGTTTATTGACCTTCTTAGCAATTAACTCAAGAACATCAAACGATGCAGGTCCGCCATCTAGTTGCCGACCGCCATGATTTGAAACCCAAATACCTTTAGCTCCAGCTTCAATAATAGCATCAACATCCAATGGTGATTGAATACCTTTAACGAAAACGGGTAAGTCAGTATAATCAGAAATACTCTTAATATCTGCTAAACTCAATGTTTGTTTAGCATTAGCATAAATAGCTGCGATTCCTTGTCCTTCACCTTCACCATATTCAGCTAAATTAGCCATTGGTTGAGGGAAGATAAATTTATTAATACTATCAGCTTCACGATTACCACCTAGTGTTGAATCAGCTGTTAATATGATAGCCTTCATCCCCACTTCTTTGGCTTGATCTAATAAAAAATGATTAAATTTATCATCTTTACTCATATACAATTGGAAAAATTGAGGTCCACCAGTTCCTCCATTATATGTTTCTGAAATCGTTTTATTTGAATACGTACTAAGCGACATAATTGAACCAACTGCGGCCATCCCCTTAGCAGTATCAATTTCACCTTGTTCATGGGCTAGCCCCTGTGCCGCAACTGGAGCTGCTATCATTGGCATTTGTAAATCAATACCCATAAATGTTGTTGATAAATCCGGATTTTCGATATTTTGTAAAACTCGAGGTGAAATTTGCTTATGATTAAATGCACTTGTATTTTCGCGTAACGTCCATTCATCCTCAGCTCCACCAGCAATATACCCAAATGCACCCTTTTCCATACGTGCTTCCACTAATTTTTCTAATGATTGAACATTGGTGATTTCAATCGAATGTTCTTCTTGACTTGCTTGATATCCCATAATTGTATCCCCCTATACTATTTATACTTGTAGTGTAGCCCTTAATAATAAATACTGTCATCAATAACACTTACTATATGTCAATAACGGCTATATAATTATTCAATCCATACAACAATGGCTAATCAAAGAATTACTAATTTGATATTAACTATTTTGGTCGAATTAATTTATATTGCTCTCCTAAGTTAGCGTATTCTGGTCCAGCCAGCCTCGCCACTGGATCTAATTTTTTAGCATTAATATACATTTTTTCTTTATCCAAAACATCATCTTCTATGTGAAAACAAACCACTTCAAGAATAAATAAATCCGTAATAATCTTACCATCATCCATAATAGGAACATACTGGTTCAATATAACTTCAAACCTCGCTTTAACACCATCAATCCCTGGCACCAATACCTTATTACTAGGAACCGTTGTTAATTTCAATTCGGAAACTTCACTCTCGTCTAGTCCAAAACTAGCAGCGCTCTGATTAACAAATTCCATTAATTCACGTGTTGGTAATTGGACCACAGCCTGTTTCGAACTAACTAAATTAGCCGCGGTGTGTTTCATTTCACCATTTCTACGTCGATTAATTGATATCGACATTAATGGCAACGTATCCGATACAACACTAAAAAAACTAAACGGAGCTAAATTAATTAGTCCCGTCTCATTTACAGTAGTAACCCATGCTATGGGTCTCGGAATTAATGTACCAGACATTAATTTGTACTGATTTTTAGCCGATAATTCGTTACTATTAAATGAAATCATCTTATATTATTCCTCAATTTTTAATCTATTGGTCTTATCTAACCATTGTTTAGCATTCCGTAATTCTAATTCTGAAATTTGATGTGATTGTTCAGCCTCAAAACTGGTAAATTCAATATTAAATTCTCGACAAAACTTCTTTAGTTCATCAAAATTTGATTTTGAAACAATTGGATCTAAAAATCCATATGAACCCCAAATTTTAATATCACTTAAGTCGACAGTCGCTTTAATATTTTCCGATAACACCATAGGATGTAGTAAAACAGCTGTTTTAAATAGTGCCTGTTCCGTTAATAATGAATGGAAGGCAACGTTAGCCCCATTAGAATAACCTAGGACAATTAATTTTTCTGGATCAAAAGCGTACTTCACAGCTAACTCATTAATTACAGTCATTAACCAATTTGTCTCTACAGATAAACTATTTAAATCGAAATCACCATCCGGTAAATGTGCAAAATAGCGTGTTAAACCATTCTCTATTAACCGTCCACGAATGCCAATTTTAGGACTATCTGGAGCCAAAAAATCTGCAATTGATAGTAAATCTGATTCCGTTCCACCAGTTCCATGCAACATTAAGATTGTCGCATTGCCAACCCTACCAGCTTTATAAGATGTAATTGCTTCTGCCATATCTATAACTTCTTGTCTGAATTGAAATTAACTAAGTGAGCTTCAATATCTGCACGTTGGTCTTCTAAAAATGGTGGTAACTCTAGGTGAATACCAGCTTCTTCATATGTTTCATCTTGCAAGAATCCAGGACCATCCGTTGCAATTTCAAATAATACACCTTCACCAGGACGGAAATACTCTGATTTAAAATAGAATCGGTCAACAAAACCTGAATCACGAATACCAACTCTTTGTATTTGTTCAATCCAATAGTTTAATGACTCTTCATCTTCTGTCCTGAAAGCAATATGATGAACTGTTCCATATGCTTGAATCTCATTCGGTAAATCTTGGTCTTCTTCGATAATAATTTGTGCGCCATGTCCACCATCGTTCAATTCATATAATGTACGTTGATTTTCTGTGGCAATTTTATCAAATCCCAATAATTGTCTTAACACAATATCCATACGTTCTGGATAATCCACTGTAATAATTGTTGTTCCTAACCCATTAATTGCGAACATCTTGGGAACCGGACTATATAATTAAGGTGTCCCAGCTTCCACACCATGATTACGTTCGTCAGAAATTAATTGATATTGCTCATGATCAAAATCATAAAAATTCATTGTTTTACTGCCAAAATTCATTTCAATTTCATCATGTTTAATATCATAATCGTCAAATCGTTCTGCCCAAAAATCTAGGGCATCATCGCTAGGAACTCTAAATCCAATTCTCGAAATACCATTTTTTCCTTTTGTGCCTTGAAATAAACCCGGAAAATCAAAAAAGGTAATATCGGTTCCTGCCGATCCCATATCATCCGTAAAGTATAGATGATAGGTTCTAACATCATCTTGATTTACTGTTTTTTTAATTAAATGTAATCCTAATATTTCTGTCATAAAATGAAACATTTTTGGTGAACTTGAAGTAATAGCTGTAATATGATGTAATCCTAATAATTTAGTGTTCATGATTGATACCCCCAATTTATTTAATAAACTTAAATTATCACACTTACTAAAAGTAAGCAATTTATTTAACCTAATTATTTTATACTTAAGTCTGATAACCTTAATCTATACTTTAGAAGATTCATTTATTAAACAAGTTACAAATTCTTGAATTGGCTTTGGTAGTTCGTTTCTTCCAACAAGGTAGAATTCACGCTGATACTGTTTTGATAGTACTTTGACTGGTATCTCTGGGTAATCAGTCAGTGCAGTCTGTGAAACAATTGATTGCCCTATACCTTGTCTGAGCAATTGAATAATTAATGAATTACTTTTAATCGTCATGAAGTGCTCTAACGTTAAATTATTTGCTTTTAAGTAGTTAATTGAATAATGATAAACACCTGATCCATGTTCTCTAAGTAACCACGGCTCATCCTCATTACCAGCCCAAACTAATTGATCAGTCGTCAACGAGTAACGTTTAATATTCTTCTCAGTCAACGGTTTTTCAATAAATCCAAAATCTAACTTATGTTGCTTTAATTGTTCCATAATTTGTGATGAATTAAGAACGCTAACTTCTAATTCTAATCGTTTTAGAGATTCCTTATTTTTGCGTAACAGGTCAGGTAGTAAGTATGCTGCAGTGGTGTGTGAGGCAGCTATTTTACAGGCAATTTTCTGATCAGTTTTTTGATGTTTTAAGGCAAATAAATCTTGCTGCCATAAATCTAGTAATTGCTGTGTTTGCTGGTAAAGTAGCGTTCCACTCTCGGTAGGTACAATTTGTTGTCGGCCATTTCTTTCAAATAACATAACACCTAATGTTTCTTCCAATTGCTTAATTTGAACTGAAATCGTTGGTTGTGATAAAAATAGTAGTTGCGCACTAGTAGTAAAGTTCCTTGTTTCATAAACTGATTTAAAAATTTCTAAATTTTTAAAAATATTAACCACTTCCATTCGTTTTATTAATAGTACTTATTATAAAGATTTATTTTATTAATTAAAAGAAATCAGCTATAGTTAAAGTATTGTTTAGAGAGGATGATCATATTGAAAAAAATAACTAACTTACTACCAGGATTTATCGTTGCCTTACTAATTGGGCTTGCCAGCTATTTTATTGCTAAACTTTGGTTGCCCATGTTAGGTGGTGCAACTATTGCTTTATTCATTGGAATCATTTTAGGTAATACTGTTCTACATCAACCCACACTAACGGCCGGAACTAAATTTTCTGAGAAACGTTTATTAGAATACTCAGTTCTTTTGTTAGGTGCGACTATCACATTTCAAAGTATTAAAGAAATTGGTTTAAATGGCTTACTTTTTACTTTTCTTCAAATGAGTATCACAATTATTTTTGCAATTTGGCTAGGTAAAAAATTAGCCTTTGGTGAAGGTACTTACTTATTAATGGCCGGTGGAAATGCTGTCTGTGGTTCATCAGCCATTGGTGCAATTGCCCCAGTTATTGATGCTGATAATGAAGAAACTGGAATTTCAATTACGTTAGTTAATCTAATGGGAACCATTTTAATGTTAACATTACCTATTATTGGAACCCTCCTCTGGGGTGGTAACAATGTTTTCAGAGGTGTCTTAATTGGTGGAACTGTGCAATCTGTTGGGCAAGTAGTTGCAAGTGCAACTATGCTAAATCAGGATGTCATCGTAACTGCTACATTGTTCAAAATATTAAGAATTATTTGTTTAGTATTTGTTATTACTATTTTTAGCTATTTACACAGCAAGAATCAACCTACCCAAAAAGCGTCACAAGTAACAACAAAAAAATCAACTTTAGTTCCTTGGTATGTTATTGGATTTTTAACACTTTGTGTCCTTAATAGTTTACATTTTTTACCTTCACGAATTGGTGAAACTGCACATTTTCTAAGTACATGGTGTGAAATAATCGCCTTAGCTGCTATTGGCCTTCGGTTAAATTTAAAATCACTATTTAGTCAAGGCAAGCGTTTATTACTTTATGCTGGTGGTATTATGCTTGTTCAAGTAGTATTAGCAATCGGTTTAATTACAATTTTATTTTAAAAAAATAATCATATGACCTGGCCATAATATGCCAAAGTCATATGATCATTTTTTTATTCAGATTATAATTTAAAGATGCGTTCTTGCCGGTCAAAACTCTGATCAGCAAACCAACCTTCCAACAATGTTAATTGCTGCCGTTCAAAAATGATTTCCTTATTTTTAGCCAAGCACTTAATCACATGTCCGGCTGTTTCACGAGTAGTCCCGCTAACTAACGCTAGCTCTTTAATCGTGACACGATAAGGAATAACGACATGCTTTTCTGTGAAATCAGCACCTAATTGTTCTGCTAAAATATTGATAGCTTGTACAATTCGATCATGAGCACTAGACGTTACCATTCTTTGCACTTGATTCTCTGTAGCGCTTAGAATTGTTGACATCTCCCTTATTGATCGAGTAGCCATCAGAATATTTTGCTTCAATATCCGTTCAACTAAGGCCATTGGGAAATAGACGATTTGTATATCCGTCATGGCTCTCGCTAAATAAGGGTAATTTTTATCACTTAGTAAGCCTCGATACGGAAATCCTAAGTCATTTTTGATATATGAATAAAATCCAAAGTCGCCATCAATATCAAATCGTTCAACCCGTATTACGCCTTCTATTAAAAAATAAAAACGTGTACGTTGATCATTTTCGTCAAAAAGAACCTGACCTTTTTGGAACGATTTGATACTCATGTTGTTCATTAGTAAATTGGCTTCTTCATCAGTAAGTGCTTCAAAATCTGATAATTTTCTTAAATACTGCATATATTGGGGTACTGCTTTAATTTTTTGCATTGTTTGATCCCCTCCACTAATTACTAACTCCCTAAACTCTCTCCTTTATCATTTTAACATGGATATTCCTTGGCCACAATTTACCTTACAACTTTGTTAGCTAGTTCAGCTTAACTATCGCTTTTTATTAACCTTTTACGATAACTGTCCCAGCATCATTATCTAATAATTGACTGATGTTTTCTAAAGATGTCACAATTGCGCGACCCTTTTTACTTGCTTCAACGAATTCAATCGCAGCTTCAATCTTAGGTAACATACTACCTTTAGCGAATTGATCTTCTTTGATATATTCTTTTAATTCAGAAACAGTTACCTGTTCTAATTTTTCTTGATTAGGTTTATTGAAGTTAACATAAACATTATCAACACTCGTCAAAATAATAAGTAAATCAGCATCTACCAATTCAGCTAATTTTTCTGAAGCGAAATCTTTATCAATAACAGCTTCTACGCCATGTAATTTACCGTTTTCTTCAACAACAGGAACACCACCGCCACCAACAGAAATTGAAATAACACCATTTTCTGTTAATTGATCGATTGTTTTGTATTCTTTAATCCCAGTTGGACGTGGTGAAGGAACAACACGACGCCATCCACGACCAGCATCTTCAACAAATGTCATCTCTTCATGTGCAGCCATTTCTGCTTTAGCAGCTGTTTCTGAATAGAATGGACCAACTGGTTTAGTTGGGTTACTAAATGCAGCATCATTTTGATCAACGATAACTTGTGTCACAATAGTTGCAACTTCTTTATTGATTCCTTTTTCAACCAATGCATTATCCAATGCATTTTGCATCCAATAACCAATACTTCCTTGTGTCATTGCAACACAAGTATCTAATGGTAAGGCTGGGTTCTTTTCAGAAACTGCAGCTGCTTGTTGAAGTAATAAGTTCCCAACTTGTGGACCATTACCATGAGAGATAATTAATTTATCCCCTTTTTCAACAAATTTAACAAGATATTCAGCTGTTTCTCGCAATGCTTTTTGTTGTGCCTCAGCACTAGCATCCTTTGATAAAATAGCATTTCCACCTAAAGCAATAACAATTTTTCTTGACATATTAATCGACTCCTCATTTTTTTATTTATTAAACAACCATTTTTCCTGAAGCAATTAACCAAATACCAATGCAAGCACCAATAATTATAACCAGGGTTATACCTATTTCGCCTTTTGATAAGAATTTTTCACCTTGTGCTACTCTTGCTTTCCCATAGAAGTAAATCCCTGGAATGTAAGCGATTAAACAGAGTAATAAATAACTGATACCGGCCATAATAATCCCGGCAACTTGGAATAATAGCGCAATTAAACCATATACTAATTGTGCTTTATTGCCTTTTTCATCAATATGTTGAATTGAGTATTTAACTTGATACATCGCAACTAAGATATAACAAACAATAATTGAAGCTGTACATAGTGAATAAGCAAAATTATAAGCCTTATCTGTGAATAAAAGCGTGAAAAGGAATAATTGTACTAATCCGCCTGTTACGATTAAAGCAAAAGTTGGTGCTTTTTTATCATTAACTTTACCAAAGTAACCGGGTAATAATTTACTTTTGGCCATTAATAACATTGTTTCTGCTGGAAGCATTGTCCATGATAACCATGCACCCAAAATTGAAACAATTAAGCCAATACCGATAACGTAACCACCAACTGGTCCAACCATTTCAACAGCAATATATAACATTGCTGGTTGATGAATTGAAGCTAATTGTGCTTGTGTCAAAATACCGTATGGTAACATTGAAGCTAAAACGTAAACGACTAATAAACTAATTAAGCCAATGATTGTAGCCTTACCTGCATCAGATTTCTTTTCTGCACGAGAAGACAACATTGATGCCCCTTCGATACCTACAAAGACCCACATCATAACCATCATACATTTTTTAATTTGTGAAGCGACATCGCCAACAACGAAGTTATGACTCATTGTGCCCCAGAAGTTAGCTGTAAAAATATCGATCTTGAATAAGAATATAGCAACAACAATAAATACAAAAATTGGAATTAATTTGCAGACCGTAACAATCGCATTGATTGCTGCTGCACCTTCAATACCGCGATTAACAAAGTATGTTAATCCCCAGCAAAGGATACTTGCAATTAAAATTGAAGGTAGATTTTGTCCTGATTTAAAGATAGGGAAAAAGTAACCAACCGCACTCATCAAGATTGTAGCGAATGCAACGTTTCCTAACCAAGCAGATAACCAGTAACCCCAACCACTGATGAATCCAGCGAATGGTCCAAATCCTTTTTCTGCATAAGTAAAAATACCTTCTAAATCTGGTTCTTTATTTAATAAGTTATTCAATGAAAGAGATAACATCAAAATACCAATTCCGACAATTACCCAACCAATTAGAGCAGGACCGGGTGAAGATGCATTGGCTAAATCAGAGGTTAGTCCGAAGACCCCACCACCAATAGAAGAACTAATAACTAACGCGACTAGCGCCATTAAACTAATTTTTTTAACTGTATGTTTTTCGTCCATAATTTAACTGCCTACTTTCTTTATTAAAAATAAAAAGGGACCTAATCTAAAGTCTTGCTCCAGATTAGTCCCCCTAATGACAGCCTATTTTTTTGCAGAGACACTTCCCTGTTAAGTTACTTTCACCGTTAAAAACAAACTATCATAATGTTATTAAACGCGTGGAATGAATAAGTTTCCTGCAGTTGCAGCCATAATTGCTTTGATTGAATGCATTCTGTTTTCTGCTTCTTCAAATTGACGCGCATATTTACTACGGAATGCTTCGTCAGTAATTTCCATTTCTTTAACACCATATTTTTCGAACATTTCTTTACCATATTCAGTTTCAATGCCATGGAATGCTGGTAAACAATGCATGATGATCATATTTTCATTACCAGTCTTTTTAACCATGTCCATGTTTAATTGGTATGGTTTCAATGTGTTAATACGTTCTTCGAATTTATCTTCTTCACCCATTGATACCCAAACATCTGTGTAAAGAATATCTGAACCTTTAACCCCTTTATCAACGTCTGAAGTAATCATGTTCTTGCTTCCTGATTTTTTAGCAAATTCAGCAGCAAATTTTTGAACTTCTTCAGTTGGTTGTAATGAGTCAGGTGCAACGATATGAATATTTACACCTAACATTGATCCAGTTACCAAAAGGCTGTTAGCCATATTGTTACGGCCATCCCCAACGTATGTTAATGTGATGCCTTTTAATTTGCCAAAGTTTTCTTTAACAGTCATAAAATCAGCAATCATTTGTGTTGGATGCCATTCATCAGTTAAACCATTCCATACAGGAACGCCTGAGAATTTAGCTAATCCTTCAACAACATCTTGGCTGAATCCACGGAATTCAATACCGTCGAACATACTACCTAATACTTTAGCTGTATCTTCAACTGATTCTTTTTTACCTAATTGAATATCATTTTTTCCAAGAAATTCAGGATGAGCACCTAAATCAACTGATGCTGTTGTGAAAGCAGCACGTGTTCTTGTTGAATTTTTTTCAAAAAGTAAGGCAATATTCTTACCTTGAAGATATTTATGAGGGATTCCACGTTTTTTCAAATCTTTTAAATGAATTGAGAAATCGATTAAATATTCTAATTCTTCTGGAGTAAAATCTTTTTCTGCTAAAAGACTGCGACCTTGAAAGACTGTGTTTGACATATTAATTTCCACCTTTTTTAAATTTTATTTTTTTAAGTCTTCACGAACGATAGGCATACTCATACAACGTGGACCACCACGACCTCGTGATAATTCGGCTGAAATAACTTCAATAACTTTAATTCCATAACTTCTTAGGACTTCATTTGAAACGTAGTTACGATTATAAGTTACAACTGTATTAGGAGCGATTGCCAATGTATTTGAACCATCATTCCATTGTTCACGAGGTGCAACTACTGCATCGCCGTTACCAACTGGAATTAAGATAAGTTCTGGTACTTTTAAGACTTCACGTAAGACATTTTGTAAGTCTGTACGATGTGAAATGTTAATGTGGTTATCTTTACCTGGTTCTAAGATAAATGTATCAACGTTTCCGCCATTATCTTGGATTCCTGGATGAATTGTAAATTTATCGTAATCAATCATTGTGAACACTGTATCCAAATGCATCATTGCACGGTTATTAGGGATTTTAATTGCTAGAATCTTATCAAAGCCACTGTGTTTTGCAAATAATACTTGTGCTAATTCTTCGATTGAACGAGCTGAAGTACGTTGCGAAATACCAATTGCAAGAACGTGGTCGTTTAAAATTAATTCGTCTCCACCTTCCATACGGTCGAGATGGTTACGACTACGCCATACGTTTACGCCTTTATTAGCAAAACGTGGATGGTATTCCATAATGTATTCCATAAATAATGATTCGCGACGACGTGCAGCGAATGTCATACGGTTAATTGTTAAACCATCACCCATTGATGCTGCTGGGTCACGTGTAAAGTAAAGGTTAGGCATTGGATCCATAAAGAATGGATAGTCTTCAGAAGAACTTAAATCAACTAAAGCATTTGACTTGTAATCGATTTCATTTGTTCTAACGCCAGCCATAATTTTATCAACCATATCTTGTGTTTCCATTGAAAGTAAATATTCTTTCAATGCAGCATGGAGTGTGCTAGAAACTAAACCTGATTCATCTAACATTTTTTCCAAGAATTCTTCTTTTACATTTCCTGCATCTAAAGCTTCTGCAGCCAATGTTTCAAGATAAATTGTTTCAACGCCATTGTCTTGCAATGTTTTTGCGAAAAAATCATGTTCTCTTTGAATTTCAGGTAAGTATGGAATATCGTCAAATAAAAGACGACCCATGATATCTGGTGTTAAGTTTTCAACTTCTTTACCGGGTCTCTTTAACAAAACTGTTTTAAGAGTTCCGATTTCTGATGTTACGTGTACTGGACTTGTCATAATGATTACCTCCCATATATTTATTACATGCATAGCATAACAGGAATAATTAGCCTATATTAGTAAACGCTTACACCTATAATGTGAACTATTTCTCATTATGAGGATTCTTACGGTTCAATATCGTATATTACATTTATAAAACGCTTCCACTACCGTGTTTTTAAAATTATTAAATGAGAAACATTAAAAGTACATTATTTTTATGATAATTCTTACTTTAATAAATTAAGACTTGTAATACTAAGAGTGCACCACCAAATAATAGAACAAAGACAACGACGGGCCAAACGAATTTTACCCAGTGCGAATATCTGATATTTAACATTTGAAGTGTTGCCATAACTAACCCTGTTGGTGCTAAGAAAAGCATTGCATACTGTCCAAATTGATAAGCAGAAACGACAATAAATCTTGGAATATCTGCAGAATCAGCTAATGGCGCAAATATTGGCATTGCTAAAACGGCTAATCCGGATGAAGAAGGTACGATAAATCCAAGGAAGAAGAAAATAACCATCATGATAATTATGAAAATTGGTCCACTTACGCCAACAACTAAAGATGACGCATATTGAAGAATGGTATCTGAAATCAATCCTTGATTTAACACGATATTTATCCCTCTGGCAAGTCCAATAATAAATGACACCCCAACTAAACTAGATGCACCACTGACAAAAGCATCAATGACACCCTTTTCACCTAGACCATCTCGACCTGTACCTGTTAAGAACATAATGGCGATAGCAAATACCAAGAATGAAGATGCCATCGTTGGGAACCACCAACCTTTTGCCATAACGCCCCAAACCATGATTGGGAATGTCACAACAAATAATAATAGAATAATTTTCTTACGAATAGTGAAAACTGATTTATTACCACCTTCACCTGAAGATACTGACCATAATCGATTAAAGTCTTTACTATCTTCATAAGTAATTGAAGCTGTTGGATCATCCTTAACCTTTTTACTATAACGTCCTAAATAAATAATTAAGAAAATAGACCCGACAATCAAACCAACAATCCGCCAAATCATACCTTGCGTAAAATCAATTCCGGCTGCATTTGACGCAATAACAACTGAGAACGGATTAATCGTAGAGAATGTGGTCCCAATAGAACTGGATAAGAAAATTGCCCCCACGCAGACTATCGAATCATAGCCCATCGCGATAAATACTGGTACCAATATTGGATAGAAGGCCACTGCCTCTTCTTCAATCCCGCAAAGAGTTCCGCCTAAAACCATTAAAATTGAAACAAAGAAAATTGATAAAAATTCATGACCTTTGGTTTTCTTAGTTAGCGCAATTAAACCTGATTCAAACGCGCCGCTGACTTTAACAACACCAATTAAACCACCCAGGACTAAAATAAAGACCATAATATCTACGGCTTCAATTGTCCCGTTAACCATACTATTTGTGATATCAGCTGGTCCTGCCGGATTTTGCTTCAATCGCTGATATGTATTAGGTATTGATACTGCTGCCGTAATACCACCTGATGTAAATTGTTTAATATCAATTTTGACATGAAGTTTATCCAATTGATTTTGTGTCGCAGGAACTTTTTTTACATTCCCATGCGCATCGGTAATTTTTAATTCCGTACTTGCCTGATCATAAGATAATTTAGAGTAAGAGCCCGCTGGAATAATCCATGTTGCCATAACTGCAACAATCGTTAATATAAATAAAATAACAAAAGCGCCGGGCATTTTTAACTTAAATTTCTTTTTAGGTACCTTTTCCATTGTTGTCGTTGAATCCATTATAATTTCCTCCTTTAATTGTTTTATACCAAATAGATAGCGGCGTTATCCTTTTACTGTATTTTTATCATGACACCCTCCTCTGCCGGTCGTTTCGCTTGGAGTATATCAACAGTCTACAGTTTCTGGTGTGAAATCGGTTACATTAAAAGTGTGAACCAGCTCACACTTTTTGATTTATCATCTAATTTTACTTTCCACAAAAAGAGAGATAAAAAGTAACTTGTAAATCTACTTTTTATCTCTCTTTGATGCACTAAACTTATTCATGTAATGCTTGTGACAAGCGTTTTAATCCTTCTACTAAAACGGATTCTTTAGCACAGTAACCTAATCTTGCATGTCCTGGCACACCAAATCGGCTTCCAGGTACTAATAAAACCCCATAATCTTTTAATAATTTTTGACAAAATTGTTCATCATCTTCAATTGTTTCAAATTTTATAAATGAAGTCGAGACAGATTTTGGCACTACTAAGCTAACTGCTGGCTCATTTTCCACCCAATCACTTAAAATTTTTAAATTTCGTTTCACAATTTGTCGATTTCTATCCAATACTAATTCTTTATTTTTTAAAATATGAACAGCCATTTGGTCATTAAATACACCTGCACAAATCATCGTATAATCACGGTATTTTCTAAAAATATCTGTAACAGCTGGACTAGCAACCGTCCAACCGATTCTAATACCGGGAGTTGAATAGGTTTTTGATAAACTATTCGTCGCAATACCTTTGTCATATAAATCAACAATTGAACTTACGTCCGTTGTATCATCTAAAGGTAAATAGACCTCATCAACTAATACATATGCGCCGACTTCTTTTGCAATTTTAACGATTTCAGTCATTAGTTTAGTTTCAATTACTGTTCCCGTTGGGTTATTCGCATTATTTAAACAAATCATTTTAGTATCTGGTCGAATAATTGCTCGTAATTCATCCAAATCAGGCATCCATTGATTTTTTTCAGAAATATTCCAAAAATCGACTTCAGCTCCTAATGATTTAGGAATATCATAGAGTTGCTGATAACTAGGATACATAGAAATCACATGATCACCAGGTTCAATCAACGCGTATAGTGCCAGTTGATTTGCTCCTGTTGCACCATTAGTTTGTAAAACTTGTTCCGGCGAAACCGCTTTATAAAGTTTGCTAACCTCTGCTTTAAAAGCTGGGGACCCCTCAATCCAACCATAATTCATCTTTTGTGCATCTAAATCACGATAAAAATCCTGACCATTTTCTTGACCAATATTTAATAATTCGTTCATTGTCATCGATGAAACCGTTCTTTGTGCAATATCATACGTAGCTTTAGATTCATAGACATTTAACCACTCTTCAACGCCAAATCCTGCAATTTCCATAAGTTATCATTCTCCAATCTATATTATTTGTCTTAACGTCCTAAATAATAACAGAAATTAAAAATTAAGCCAGTGTCTGTTTAAATATATTAAAATGACAAATCTGAACTTTTAATTTTATAACATAAAAAATCTGTTGCCAGTAATAGGTTTTCCTATCATCAACAACAGATATTACAGTTTTTAATAAATTATCTAATCTACTAAGGTAAATCCAAATGTGCTACCCAGCGCTTGGATTTTTTTTAACATTAACTTAGGGATACTAGGATCACTCATCGATAACGTTAATTGCCATTTTTCTTGATTTAGCAAATTAGGATTTGCAACTAATGCTGACCCAACAGCAACTAAATCTAATCCCGATTTTAATGCTGTCGTTGCTCTATCAAAAGTATTTAATGAGCCGGCTGCCACGATTGGTACCCGTTGATTAACTAGTTGAGAAACTCTTTGAATATAGGGTTCACCACCCTTTGGACCATCAGTTAACGCATCACCCAACGAAAGGTGCAAATAACTCACCTGTTTAGCAACTAAATTCGTTATCAAAGCTTCTGTATCTTCTAATTTAAGACCATCTGTTTCACGTTCTTCAAGTGTAATTCGGTAACCGATAATAAATTCTTTAGTCGTATTTTCATCAGCCACTCGTTGAACTTCATCAACTACTGCCATAGCAAATCGTAATCTATTTTCTAATGATCCGCCCCACTGATCAGTCCGATGATTATAGTGTGGTGAAAGAAAATTTTGAATTAGAAATCCATGGGCACCGTGAATTTCAATACCATCAAAACCTGCTTGAATTGCACGTTTAGTTGCTGTTCCGAAAGCCTTTATAACTTGTATTAGCTCTTCTTCTGCCAATTCTCGAGGTGTCTGTGCTGGAGCAAATGGTGTTTTTGGTGCTGGTACTGGACTCGCACTAACAACGTCATGATTTGTAATTAATTCTGGTAATGCCTTATTTCCAGCATGATTTAATTGTAAGATGGCCTTTGCCCCACCGGCCTTAATAGCTGTGGCTAACTTCGTCAAACCTGGTATAAATCGATCTTCATAAACACCAATTTCATGATCAAATCCAACACCATTTTCTTGTACATGGCTCGAACCTGTGATAACCATTCCGACCTGTTTTGCACGTTGTTCGTAATAACTAATTTCTGCTTCAGAAACTGTTTGATCATCGTTACTTGCCCATGTTGTCATAGGTGCCATCACAAGTTTATTTTGTAGGGTTATTTGTTCATTTAAATTGAATTTTTTTCGTAAGTTAATTTGCTTAATCATTATAAAATGTTCCTCCTATATCTAATATAGGTTTATAATAAACCTTCAAGTCGACTTGAAGGCAAGCTTTTTATTTATCGGTCATTTTTAACATCTGTTTTACATGATTTTCGTACGTTTCAATTTTATTATCTAAAAAATTATAAGTATCTTGCATCGCCGCGATTTGTTCACCTAATAATCGTTGCTGTTTAATCAAAATCTGTTTACGTTGCTCTTCAGTGGCCTCACCTTGTTGCGTTAGGTCAGCATATTCTTTTAAAATGTTGATTGAAATCCCCGTTTGACGCATATGTTTTGCAAAATTAACCCATTCTAAATCGATTTCATCATAGTCCCGATACCCGCTTGTATTCCGTGATACAGTGGGAATAAGTCCTACTTCCTCATAATATCGTAACGTCGCAGTCGGTAAATCAAACTTCTCACTTACTTTTTTAATATTCAAAATCAAACACTCCTATTCTCATCTTTTTTAATCTCATTAGACAATTAAGATAAAGGATCAGATTAAATTTTATAATGTTTCACATGAAACATTTACATCATTTTTTCAGCTAAGCAGTTACATTCAACCATTTCTGGTGCATTTTTACTTTTTTCATCAATCACACTTTGTAGTTTCACAATATCTGATTGGCTTAACTCAACTTCACTTAATAAATCGGCAATTGTTGAGCCAATTTTCATTTGGCACATATGTTCAAATAATAACTGACTAACATGATCCATCGTCGTTTGTTCTTCTATTAGGGGTTTGTATATGAATGCTCGGCCCTCTTTATCAGCAGATAATGCACCCTTTTTTACTAATCGACCCAATAATGTTTTTATTGTTGGCATTTGCCAATTCTTTTTTTCTTTTAAATTCTTAAATATTTCATTACTAGTACTCTGACCTAATGTCCAGATAACACGCATAACTTCCCACTCAGCGTCGCTAATTTCAATTATTTTTTTATTATTCATTAGTATTGCCCTTCTTTCATTGGTCTTATGATTACAATTGTAAACTAATGTATTTAACCCGTCAATAAGCTATCTTTCAAATTAGTATAATCGGTTAAATACTCATTATTAACTAATACTATCTCATTTTTTAATATTGATTAAACTCATTTGTTTTTGCATATTATTCGTTTCCTTTTTTTAACTTAGCTTTTAAACAAAACAATTGATATACTAGTGTTTATGACTTTAGACTAATTATTTAAGGGGATTTTTTATGACTACTTTTTTTAATCGCTACAAAACATCTTTATTATTACTCTCGGGTCTAATCATAGGTGGGATTGTCGGCTTAATCTTTAAAGAACAAGCTGCTGTCCTTAAACCTTTAGGAGATCTTTTTCTAAATCTAATGTACATGATTTTAGTTCCACTTGTTTTTTTCAGTATTTCATCTGCCATCGCAGAAATGTCTGAAATGAAACGACTTGGTAAAATCATGATTACAACATTAATTGTCTTCCTAACAACGGCTTTCATTGCTGGTGTTATTGGGTATATCGGTGTTCGTCTCTTTAACCCTATTCACGGCGTCAACGTTGATACGATTAAAGGTTTGATGGGTACTGTTAAAGATACATCAACAAAATCATCTGGTTTAGAAACATTAGTTAATACATTCACCGTTAATGACTTTTATCATTTATTATCAAAAGATAATATGTTACAACTAATTATCTTTTCGATTTTAATGGGTACAGCTGCTTCAGCAACCGGTAAAGAATCTAGTGTATTTACAAAATTTTTATCAGCTGGAAACGTAGTAGTTATGCGGATGGTTAAATATGTGATGATCTACGCGCCAATTGGTTTAGGTTGTTTCTTTGCCAATATTATCGGTAATTTAGGACCTCAGATTGCTGCCGGATATTTGCGCAGTTTCATTCTTTACTTAGGTATTACAGCTTTCTACTTCTTTGTGATGATGAGTTTCTATGCATTTATCGCAGGTGGCAAAGCCGGTTTTATGATTTTTTGGAAAAATGTCTCAGCTCCTGCTGTTACAGCAATTGCAACAAGTTCTTCAGCTGCATGTATCCCTGTTAACCTAGAGTATTCTAAAAAAATGGGCGTGAGCGAAGATATCGCAAATACGATCATCCCATTAGGTGCAAATACGCACAAGGATGGCTCTGTTATTGGTGGCATCTTAAAAACAACATTTTTATTTGCCGTTTTTGGTAAAGATATCACGAGTTTAAATAATATGATTATGATTATCTGTGTTTCATTCTTGGTTGGTGTCGTGATGGGCGCTATTCCAGGTGGTGGTATGGTTGCCGAAACCTTAATTTGTTCAATCTTCGGTTTCCCAATGGCTGCTCTTCCATTAATTCTAATTATTACAACCATCATTGATATTCCCGCAACTTTATTAAATTCAACAGGAAATACTGCTACTGCAATGCTTGTTACGCGTTTCGTTGAAGGTAAAAATTGGTTAAAAGATTTTATGGCACAATAATAATAACAATCCCCCTATATTAGATACTGAAATATCAGTCTAGTATAGGGGTTTTTTGTAATTAAAAACTGCCCTTTCCAAAATTGGACGGACAGTTTACTATTAATCATCTTCTCTACTTAATTGGTCTCTACCATACTTTATATTTTTTCTTCGCGTATTTTGTGAATCCTCAAATGCTTGACGATATTGACGAAACCATCTAAGTATCGTTCCTTCACTAACGTCGAGTGCCTCTTCAGCATCCTCTGTAAAATTCTCCCACGCATCAGGATCTTGTTGTTTTATTTCTTTTCTAAGTGTCGTAATAATTGGTTTTAATTTTTCTCTATCTTCAGGTGTCATCTCTAAGAATGCCTCAGTACCTTTAGGTTCCATTTGACTAATATTAGTAAATTCACTGTTATCTGCACTATTAGTAATAAATGAACGAATTGGTATGATAATAAAAAAGACTAACGTTATTTTAGGGAAAAACCAGCCTATAAGAATTAAAGCTAATATTAATAATCCGGTTTCTGTGTTATGTCTGCCATAAATGGTTACATATACTTTTTTCATATCAGATTTTTCTGTATATTTTTGATGAATAATTTCTTTTACAATTTCCCTGAATAGATAAATAATTAACAAATATAAAACACCATACATTGTAACCGTTTCTCTGACAGTATCACTTGTCATTAGTCGTGTGAAGGTTGGCATTAACGATAAAAGCATCATTAAGATTAAATCCATCACAATTATTTTATTTGGTACTTCATTTACTTCCGAAAATGCGACCGCATGTTGATACCAGATATTAGCAACAAAACAGAAACTAACAATAAAGATTCCAATGGCTTGAAACAAACCAACAAAGTTAATCTCCCCATTTTTTATCTCAATTGGCATCTCTAATACCATAATGGTTATAATAATGGCTATAATCGCATCACTTAACGTATCCAACCGCTCTTTAATTTTCATATGTACCTCCTTTAAAATACTGCTATATTTAACCTATTTTTTTCTTTTTTTTAGTCGTTCTTCTCGTAAGGCTAATAATTTTGCAGTCGTTGATAAGGACATCGATATTAAAATAAAAAATAAACTAGTTTTGATAACTACTGTTGGTAATGCCCCTCCAACTGATTTAATAACAAGCGTTGATATTGTTAAAAAAACTGTGAAAAAATTTAAAATAAGTAAACTAATATCATATTTTCCCTTAATTTTTAATAAAATATGAGAAAAATAGAAAAAAGCAATACTAATTATCATAAATAAACTATAAATTATAAAAAAGATAATAATAAATACGACTGGTTCTGCTTTTGCAATCTCCATAAAGGAACGATCCGTTGCTATTTCTGACACTGATAAAACTTGTGAAAATAAAAAATAGGTAGCAATCACAAAAATAGCATACGTAATAATCTTTTTAACATTTTTCATCATTTTAGCATCTTTCATTATTCACCATTCCTCTAATCCAAGATTTATAATTATTCTTATATTATATTATTTATGGCTAACAGATCATCAATTTCGTAGGTCGCTTTTATTGATGTCTTATTTTTAATGTTTTTCGGATTGTACCAGACAGTATCAACGTGAACATTGTTCCCACCTTGAATATCTGATGTTAAAGAATCACCAATAATAAGTGCCTTATCGGGATTAAATCCAGCAATATGGTCAAAAGCATAGTTAAAAAAGCCAACCGTTGGTTTTTGATAACCCGTCATTTCCGAAACAAATATTTGCGGAAAGTACTTATCTAACTTTGATTCTGCTAATCGTTTATACTGCATGTTTGCAACGCCATTGGTAATAATCGACAATTGATAGTTAGCTGTATCTATTGATGCCAATAATTCATCTGCGCCCATCATTTTTTCATGTCCGGCAGACAGATTATCTTGATACTGTTTAGCCAACTCTTTACCATCAACTACTCTATTAAACTGTTTTTTGAAAAATATCGCAAACCGATTTTCTAATAATTGATCCCGCTTTAAATTACCACGCTCATATTGGCGCCATAACTGCTGATTAAATTTCAAATAATTTTGTTTTATTTTATCATCTAATGTTATTTTTTGCGTTAAAAAAAGCTTTTCTAGTGCAGCTTTTTCAGTTAACCCAAAATCAAGTAACGTATCATCAATATCAAATAGTAAAAATTCGTAATTTTTCAATTCAATTCTCAACTTTCATTCATGTAATTTAGTTACTGGACATTATCATTTTAACATAAGATTTAAAGTAACAAAAAAGCTTTGAATAAGGAATTATATCCCTATCCAAAGCTTCTTATTTTTATAATTTAAATTTTAGTACCAACCGTTTGATAACCAGAATGATTTTGCAGCACTCCATGAACCATAACGACTTGTTACGTAATTGTTAGCTACTTTTTCTTGGTTTGCAGCTGAGTAATCACCATTTAAATATGATGAACTTAATTGGTATTTACCAATATATTGGCCATTTCTTGCTGAGTATGAACCACCAGATTCTTTGTTAGCAATCCATGCTTTAGCACTTGATGAATCAGTAGTGCTTGCAGTTGCTGTTGACACTGTACTCTTTGGTGCAACTGTTGTTGCTGCTTTAGCAGGAGTTGCAGCTGGTGTTGCTGCCTTAGTAGTTGTTGTATTTGTTGTTGATGCTGTATTTGCTGTTTTAGCAGCTGTATCAGTATTGATTGTTAATTGTTCACCAACATAAATTAAATTAGCGTTACTAATTTTATTTTCTTTAACAATTGCGTTAACACTGACATCATTAGATGTTTTGTTAGCGTAAGTTGCTGAGATGTTATTTAGTGTATCACCTGATTTTACAGTATATACATCAGCATCTGCTGCTTTAACTGCAAGTCCAAGACCTGCTGCTACTGTTGCTACCATTGCTACTGAAAATTTTGTCATCTTTTTATTTAATTTCATTATATTTAGTTCTCCTTTTAAGTTAAACGTTTTTATTTATTTTTTTCTTATTTATCTTACGAGGTTCATACTATCAGTTAGTTTTTACATAAGCATTTCAGTCAAATATCATTATCTTGAAATAATGTAATAAATATCATATTCCGTAATAAATGTAAAATAAATCAAATACACCATTACCTTCTTATTCCCTTAGTGACAGTTAATCTATTAATAATTCGTCTGTAATTTATGTGTCAAAATATAGAGATAAATACGTTGAAAATCAAGTAAAAAGTTTATTTTTTTAATTGATTTATTAAAAAAAGGTATTATCAGCAATGAATATTGCTAATAATACCTTTAAAATTTCACTTGATCGTGCTGTGTCCAAGTATCTAATCGAGCACTTTTGATCACTATTTCATAAATAATCTCATTTTCTATATCTTCTTCCAGTAATCCATCCATAAATCCTGGCACCTGTGCCCGATACAACTCTGCTAGATCTTCTAATTTATATTTTGACCTCTTAACACTTAACCTATTACTAGCAATAGTCATCCCTGTACTCGTTGGAATTGTATTAATAGCTGCTTTACCTAAATCCAATTCAGCAATTTTAGGCGTTTCCGGAGCTGAACCAAAATACCAAACATTTGATTTATCAGGTGAAACAATAAATCGCATCTGACGACTCGATGGCATCCCATCTGCAGTAGCAGTACTCAGGACCATTTGATTTGTTTCACCAATAAATCGTCTAAATTTATCTAACACATTATGTTCTTCCACTTCTGAAGGTGCCCCTTCATCAATAAATGCTAATACCTCATCAACTGTTTTTAACTTAGACTCATTTTGTAGGTAATACAATATTTGTGGGATATACGGTGAAATATCCCGATCTTTATAATAAAACTGTAACCATCTTTTTGAAGCAAGCAGTGGGCCCGCGTACGTTACTCTTAGTTTAGTTTTATACCAACTAATTAAATGTTTTAATGGCCAGTGTTTGAGCATTATTTGCCAAAAGTATGACGTAAATAGAAATAGAATTGCCGCTACCAGTACATTAACTTCTATAATACTGACAACTGACAACATTTTGAATGGCTCAAATGTCATATAAAGTCCTAATAGGATTCCGGTTGATAAAACCGTTAAAAACGTAACTAATCTTCGCTTAAATAATCTTAATTTATGTAACATCAAGCCCGAAATGTCACGTCTTTTCTTCATATTTCTTTCTCGTACAACCATCTCATCTAATAATCTTTTATCCTCTTTAGAAATCATCTTCATCCTCATCTCCAAAGTAATCAAATTGTTGCCTTAATTCAAATGTCCCAATATCGGCATAATCTTGTATGATAATTTTATTTTGACCCTCTCTATGATCTCGTGGCCCATATTTTAAATAGTACATTTCTTCAGCTAAGTCAGTGTGTTTCTTTAATAATTTTGAATCATAACTTTCTATATCATTTTTTAGACGATTATTCGAAAGAATTAAATTATAAATATGCAAAATTAAAAAGAACGCAATAAAAAACAAATAGTATTGTAGGAATGTATTTATAATCGTATCAAAAAGCTCAGTAAATAGTGTTTGATCAATTGGGATTGCCTTATCTTTAAATAAAATCAAGATAACCGTGATACTGATTGGTACTAAGCACGCAATCCAGCCAATTGTTATTAATACTAATTGTCTTAGTTTGAGACTTACATTTTTTTGACCAAAAAACCAATCAATCGTCAATGCGTCTTCATCTACTTCGTTCACAATATAGTCAGGCTTATTTTTTGTCATCATCGTCGCCTCCTAAATCTGTTGTAATACTATCCGAACGTTCAGGTGAATGCCATACGCCACCATCTTCACCCGTAATAATTTTACGCACTGTCGGAATTAACTCAGCTACCATTGTATACGTATTTACCATCCAGTAAATGAGGATATACCACGGCGCAAAAATAACGTATTTTAAAGATTTACCACTATCATTGAAAAATGACGCCATGATTAACTGAATCAAACCAATAATGACCTCTATTGAAATAAATATGCAGGCGAGCGCTAAGTTATTGCTCAACTGTAACCAATCACCATTTACAATACAGATAATTTGAATTGCTAAAAATGCAATCATACTTAACCAATAAAAGACTGACCAAATAACACTTAATCCATAATCAATAATAATAGGTACACTTGAAAATTGTTTAATCGGATGACGTAGAACGCGTAACGTCTTCGTTAGAAGTACATAAACGCCACCAGATGACCATCTATGTCTTTGTTTAATTAGTTCACCTAGCTTTTCAGGTACATCCATAAAGAAGCGAATATGCGGCGCAAAATAAGCCACCCAACCTAATGCCTGCATGTCCCAGGCAATTGCGATATCTTCTGTTGGCTGTTCAGCTTCCCAACCACCAACATCTAAAACGGCTGCTTTTCGATACATTGTATTTGCACCTGAGAAAGCAAATAAACCGCCATAAGATAATTGCGATCTCTTAATTAAGCCAATGATTGAATTTAATTCATTCTGTTGTGCTTCTGCTACAATTGTTGTTTTATTAATTGGTAACATATTCCCAGTGACAGCGCCTAAATTCTTGCCACCTTTTCTTTCAAAATATGACATATATTTCCATAAGGCATCAACTTCTGGTTTTGAATCCGCATCATTGGATAAAATAAATTCGCCTTTAGCAAATGCCAATGCAATATTGAATCCAGCTGCTTTTCCACGATTATTAATAATTGTGATCGTTCTTAAACGTGATTTGAACTCCTCTTGTAGCGTCTCCAAAATCTCACCGGTTTTATCTGTGGAACCATCATTAATTACAATAACTTCATATTTATCTAGAGGATAATTTAACTTAGTCTCTAGATGTCGAATTGTTGCTTCTATTGATTGTTCCTCATTATGAGCAGGTACAAAAATAGAAATGAATGGTTCTCCCTTCTCTAAATATTTAGGGAGCTCCTTCTTCTCCATAAATATTCTATAATAAAGGCTCGATACAATAAAGGCTAGGCCTCCAACGATTGGATACGATACAATCGTGTAAATGAGTACCTTCGTAATATCGTTTAGTACTGTTGCTGTCATATAATGACCCCCAAATAATTGTAGTTAAATAAATAGCTAAAATCCTTTACATACATTGACTTAACGCCCTTTTTAAACTATAACCTCTGTGATTTTAATAATCAAATAAAATATTCTAATACTGGATTACTTTGTCTGTCACTATTTTAAAAATTTAAAAGCTATGCTTTCTTTTTAAAAATGTTTCACATGAAACATTTTTAAGCGATTATTTTTAATTAATTTTCAATTTTATGCTAGTATCAGTATAATTATTAAATATTTATTATGGGGGATATTAATTATGAAACAATCACACTACGATACAATTATTATTGGTGCTGGACCTGGTGGTCTTTCTACTGCTTTTGATTTAAGTAAAAAGCAATCTGTTCTCATTATTGAAAATGATCTTTGGGGTGGTACTTGTCCTAATCGAGGTTGTGACCCAAAAAAAATGCTTTATTCTGCTGTTGAAACTAAACAACGCCAAGAAGCAATGCAAGGCTTCGGACTAACTGGCAGTTCTATCATTGATTGGCCTAAATTAATGGCTTTTAAATCAGCTTATACGGATAAAGTTCCAGCCAATACCCTAGCAGGTTTATCTGCAGCAAATATTAAAACTGTTCACGGATCTGCTAAGTTTATTTCAAAGTCAGAAATTAACGTTAATACTGAAACTTACACTGCCGATAATTTTGTAATTGCGACCGGTCAGTCACCTGTAGTCCCTGATATTCCAGGCAGTCATTTACTAAAAACAAGTACCGATTTTTTATCACTTGAAGAATTACCAGATAAAATAGCTTTTATTGGCGCTGGCTATGTTTCAATTGAGCTTGCTAATATAGCTGCTATTGCTGGCTCAGAAGTTCATATTATTCAACATAATAGTCAAATATTACGTGGATTTCCAATTGAATATACAACCCGTCTCATTGAGAATTTGAAAACTAATGGTGTCCATTTTCACTTTGACACTAATATTACAGAAATAACAGAAGGTCCTTTAGGCTTCCAGATGTTAGACGATAAGGGATTATCTTTAACTGTTGATTTGGCAATTTCAGCTATGGGCCGTCAACCTAACGTTAATACATTAAACCTACCTGCTACAGGTGCTGAATCAGATTCACATGGTATTATTGTGGATTCTCACTTAAAAACGAAAAATGATCGAATTTATGCCATTGGAGATATTGTTTCACGCAAACAACCTAAGTTAACACCTGTTTCAACATTTGAAGGTCATTACGTTGCAGACCAACTACTTAAAAAATCGAATAGTCCAATTGCTTACCCACCAATTCCAATGACTGTCTATGCCAGCCCACAACTATCTCAAGTTGGCATTACGATTGAACAAGCTAAAAATGAACCTGAACATTATGACATTAGAGTACAAGAGACAACTAACTGGTATTCCTTTAATCGAATTAAAGAATCTGAAGCATCTGTGACAACTATCTTTGATAAATCATCCAACTTACTTGTTGGTGCTGTCGCATACACCACAATTGCGGAAGAACTTATCAATTATCTAACACCATTAATTGCTAACAAAACATCAAAAACAGATGTTACTAAACTTATCTTAGCTTATCCGACTCCAGCAAGTGACCTAACCTATTATCTATAAAAAATACGATTAAAAAGGTATCTGCCTTTTTGTAAAAATCCCGCCATGATTATCAGATGAAATATATAATTTCATTCGACAATCATGGCGGGATTTTTTTGCCTAGAGTTAAGTACAGTGCATTTGATAAATTGACATTAATCAAGGAATTTACACTGGGAATCTATTAATAACTTTACAAGCAGATAAATCAATATACCCCATTAAATTTTATATAATTTCATCAGTCAACTCGATACGACTTAGTACATAGTACATTCTCTCAGAGATTCTATTTTTTAACTTAGTTGTTTTCTAGATTGAGCCTGAATCCATAAATTAAATAGTAAAACGATAATCAATAATATTGTCGCGATTACCATAATATTATGCAACCCTTCATACATAATCTGTCGCATTGCTGGTAATAATTTTTCAGGAAGACTTGAAACACGCTTCGAATCACTTAGCTTGTTTAACATCTCCATCGTAATTTTACCATGAGACTGATTAACTCCTTTTAACAACGCACTGTTAAGGATAACCCCATAAATTGATGACATAAATGTTTGGCTTAAAATACGTAATAAGTAGGCAAATGAAGTTGCGATTGGGACATCTCGACCCTCCGCATCCTCTTGAACACTCAGTTGTAGGACATTAAAACACATTCCTAAACCGAACCCTTCAAAAGCACCCATTAGTAATAAATACCAGAATGGGACTGTCACACCTACAACTAACATCCCAGCAAACGAAATAATAAAGCTAATGGTTCCGATTGTAATAATCCGGTATTTCCCCAATCGAGGAATCATTGATGGACCGGACAACGAACCAAATAAATTAGTCATTGCACCAGGAATTTGTGTTGCCCCACCAATCAATGCACTCATTCCAAGTATTCCTTGTGCCCACATTGGAATATAGATGTTAAATGAGATAAATGCTCCCCATAAAAAGGCAAATATGATAAAATCAACAATCAGTTTCTTATTTTTAAATAATCGATTGGGAATAATCGGATCAACGGCCCTATCCTCAACTCTATACAAAATACCGAGTAAGATAATTCCAGCAATAATTAACCCAACGACTAAATTAATTGACCCAACACCAATCATTTGAATACCTGTTAATAAGGTCACTAAGCTGACAATCATCATTCCAGCACCCAAGTAATCGATATTCCCCTTTTGACGTTTTTTAACTTCTTCTTTGAAGAAAAATTGGATTGAAATAATTGATATTAATGCTATTGGTACATTGATATAGAAGACCCAATGCCAACTAAACGTATCAACGATCCAGCCACCAACTAAAGGTCCAATAATTGATGCAATACTGTAACTAGCTGTTGCATAACCAATAACTTGTGAGCGTTTCTTAATATTTTTATAAATATCAGCATAAATAATAAACGGAATTGTATTCATCCCACCTGCACCAATACCCATAACTACTCTAGCAACTAAGAAAAAGACAATATTACTTGATGTTGCTTGAAAAACCGCACCGATTGCAAATAAAAAAGTTGCTAACTGATATGCACCACGGTTACCAATTCGTTCGCCTAATTTACTCCAAAGAGGTGTGGCAACTGCCATCCCCAACAAGAAAACTGCAACAATCCATCCCATATATTGGATACCATGCAAATCACTGACGATTGATGGTAATGCAGTATTAATAATCGTTCCATCAAGACCTGCCATTGCGTTAGATAACAGCAATGCAATAGTCACGATGATTAAATTCTTTTTATTCATAAATTCTCCCTCTTATACGACTAAATTTAAAATTACTTATTTTTATCATCCACCTTTAAGCAAGCTCTAGGTCAAGGGAAAATATGAAAATCTACTGATATCCTAAAATTACGTTACTTAAAGTATTGAAAGGTCCTTATTTATGATAGGGGCTCCCTGCATTAATCATAAATCCACGGTAAACTTGTTCAGTCAAAATCATCCGCATTAATTGATGCGGTAAGGTAAATTTACCAAACGAGATTTGTGTGTCGGCGCGTCTTAAAACGTCCTCGCTTAGTCCTAATGACCCCCCAATAACGAAGGTTATGTCTGAATGCCCATAAGTTCCAAGATCAGCAATCTCTTTAGCAAAATCTTCCGACGTACGTTCCTTACCTAAAATGGCTAAAGCATAAACATACTCTTTTTCTTTAATCTTACTAAGGATACGTTCGCCCTCTTTACCTTTAACATCAATCATTTCTGCTGAACTTAATTTTTCCGGTGCCTTTTCATCATTTACTTCAATAATTTCAAATTTACAAAACTTACTTAACCGTTTTGCATACTCTTCAATTCCTTGTTTGAGATATTTTTCTTTTAATTTACCTACACCAATAATCTTAATGTTCATAATTTCCACCTTTTTCACAAGTTATACACAAAGTTACGCACATATCCACAATTTGGACCACAACATATTGCGGGGAATATGTGTTCGTCACTACATTTATTTGTTGCCCATTTGTCAACACCATATTAGTTATGCACAGATTTTGCGTTATTTATCATTCCTTAATTATACGCTTTACACATTGGTATAACAGTCTTTTTTTATTTTAAAATATCAAATAAATAAAAGTTAGTCACAGGCCATTCAATTAATTGTGCATAACTATTTTGTTTAGAAAGTCCCTTCATACTGCCCTTTCCCTCTGTTACTCACACCCACCTTAATATCTATCCACTTAGTTATACACAATATCTATTTAAAATAAAAAAATAATCGTAAATTAAGTTATTTACGATTATTTCATATTTGTTTATTGAGCTGATGATGCTGATTTACTTGTTGAGCTTGTTCCTGTATTTGCATCTGTTGCTTCTAAGGTTAATTTGATATTAGCCTGTTTCAACTTACCATCATGATAGAATTCAACAGCCACTGTATCACCAATTTTATGTTCATATAAAACTTCTCGTAAGCTTGAGATATCAGTAACTTTCTTATCACCTAGCTTAACGATAACATCATATTTACCTATACCAGCATTTTTAGCAGGTGAATCACTATTTATTTTAACAGCAACAATCCCTGAAGAAACACTTTTTGGTAATTTTAAGACACTCTTTTGATCACTTGCTGAGACGTAATCTAAATCGATTAATGAAATACCAATTGCAGGACGTTTAACTTTTCCATTATCAACTAATTGATTAATGATTGATACAACCTCATTACTTGGAATAGCAAATCCCATTCCTTCGACAGAAGTTGATGATGAACTAGAACTAGTAGAGCCTGTTGCTGTACTTGCTAGTTTCATCGAATTAATACCGATAACTTGGCCAGAAGTATTAATTAAAGCCCCACCTGAGTTTCCAGGATTAATGGCAGCGTCAGTTTGAATAACTGTTGCTTGGCCCGTTTTAACACCCGAATCATTGGTAACATCAATCGTACGTTTCTTAGCTGATATGATTCCTTGCGTTAATGATGTCGCATAATCAGATCCAAGTGGAGAACCGATAGCCAATGCTGTTTCACCAACAGTGATACTATCAGAATCACCAAATGTGGCGATTTGAGTCACATCTTTAGCTGATATTTTTAAAACAGCTAAATCAGTAATTGAATCTTTACCAACAATTTTGGCACTTAATTTTTTACCATTACTCAATAAAACTTCAACTTTACTTGCACCAGAGATAACATGATTATTAGTTACGACATAAGCACTACCATCTGATTTTTTATAAATGACACCAGAACCTTCACTTGATGCTGTTTCTGTTGTCGCAGAGGAATCGCCTGCTGCACCAAACATATCCGTTAAGCTGTTACTTGAACCACTTGACTTTGTATATGAAATAACTGAAACAACCGCATTTTTAACTTTAGCAAATGCTTTTGATGATTCATTACTTGATTTAACACTTACATTTGTTACTTTAGTTGTACCTGATTTATTTGAGGATGTTGTAACTGCGCCATTATCACTATCATTATTTTGGTAAAATGTATATCCACCAAATGCAATTCCGCCACCAACTAATCCTGCAATAAGCGCTGTAACAACTGTTTTACCTAAGCCTGTTCTATTTTCATTTGACATTTTTATATACGCGACACATTTGTCGCTGCCCCCTTAAACGTAATCTTTTACTCTTTTAAGAATAACGGTTAATTGTGAACTATTTATGAATAAATTTTGAAAAAATTGTTCTTATAAAACAACCAGCTTTGTAGCATTTTCCGGATCTGTATCGAAAATGTTAAAATCACCACCAACTGCTAAATCATGTTCTTTCATCGTTGATTCAACCGTTAGATGGGCTAATTCTTTCATATTATTATCCTTACTAAGATGGCCTAAAAAAATTCGTTTTGTCCGATTACCCATAACATTCATAAGTGCATCAGCACCATCCTCATTTGATAAATGACCTTTATCACCTAAAATGCGCTGTTTTAATGACCATGGATAGCCGCCCATCCGTAACATTTCAATATCATGGTTACACTCAAACAAGTAAGCATCTGCATCGGAAATTGTCCCTTGAACGTTCTCTGAGACATAACCTGTATCCGTTAAAATAACAAATGACTTATTGTTATGATGAAATTGGTAGAATTGCGGTGCCGCTGCATCATGAGAGACACCAAAACTCTCAACATCTAAGTCGTCGAATGTAATTACTTTCCCCATCTCAAAAATTTGCTTCTTCTCAACGGGAATTTTACCAATCGTATGAGCCATGGCTTCCCATGTTAATTCATTTGCATAAACGTTCATGTCATACTTACGGGCTAAAATACCAGCAGCCTTTGCATGATCCGTATGTTCATGTGTTACAAATAACGTGTCGACATCGTTAATATCTCGACCAATATCTGTCATTAGGCTCGCAATTTTTTTACCACTTAAACCAGCATCTACAAGGACCTTGTGCTTAGGCGTTTCAATATACGTGACATTTCCCGCACTACCGCTTGCAAGAACACTAATCTTCATATCGTCTGTTCCTTCATCCATTACTTGCCTGCGCCTCTATCCTTTTAATCTTCATTTAATTTAAAATATCAGTGCTATCCTTCATAATCGCTCCTGAAAATGAATTAACTTGCTTGTATTGTGTCACACCATTACTTGGATTCTTAACAGCTACTATCCAAACTGGAATATAGACGCTATATTTTTTATCCAAACTGAGCAACTCAGCATATCCTAACTTAGACCATTTAACCTTACTTTTACTTGCAAATTGATTATATTGATACAATATCAGTATTGCTTGTTGTTGACTAATAATTGACTCATTTTCACGTAATTTTTCTGTATTTGCCATATACGTTTGTGAATAGCCACTAATTTTATTATTTTGAATTGTAAATTTAATTAGTCCAACATTTGAGTAAACCATTTTATCGTAAACAACCTGCGAATACACGACACTTGTCTCTGTTGAAAGACTACTGTTATAGCGATAATTATCTCCATGTAGAATTAAAGTATTATCACTCATAATTGTCTTATCAATTGTTTTATTTGGACTTTCACTATCTGTGATATTAATTGGTGTCCCAAAAATACTAGATAATTTATTGTCTTTATATGTTGTAACTTGGGATTGCAGCTGTTTAGCATCATTCTTTAATACATCAGATGCTTTATTAGACATATATACACCAGTCTCTTTTTTATTTGAGATACTGCCGTATTTAATGTCATCTTCTCGCATCTCTTTAAGCGTTGTACCGGTTTTTGTTGTCCCAGGTGATGATCGACTCGAAATTTCAATTTGTTGATTTTGTCGTAATGAGGTGAATAAAAAGATATTTAAACCAAGAAAAACAATAATAAAAATAATTTGAATTCGTCTAAAATCCAATTAATTCACCTCCCTAATCTGTTTGTAGTAATTCAGTATAACTTTTCCATTTATCTTGATATCGGATATACCAAGTGGGTTCTAGGTTGACTACCAAATCTGAATCAGAACTTGATACCCAACGATAACCTAATTGAATATCTGAAATATCCGCATCTTTATACCCTGCCGTAACCAAGCTACTTAACACTTCTTCTGTACTTGGTAACGTAACATCTGCTTTTCCAGATGGAACAGCAATTTGTAACGTCAATAATGAAAAATCAATTTTATTTCCACCATTATCTAGTCGCTCAACTTCAATCACACCGTGTTTGGTTTGATTAAAAATCGGAAATCCTTCAATATAACTTCTGAATGTTGTTGTCATAGACTTACCATTAAATTGGTAGAAGTGAATATTATCTAATCCGATACCTGTATTTTTAATACTCGTATAACTTTCAGTTAAAGCATTACCACGACTCGTTTTTTGTTTCGCATCTGAATTTTCATCATCTTCATATGAAACCAAATTTGTCGTATTTTGAACCGTTAATTGTCGATCAGAACCATCATAGTAAGTTATTGTCTTTTTACTTTCTTTAACGTTGACCGATGAACCATCTTTTTGTCCTAATAGATTAGCAACATACTTACTAGCCGTTTGCTTATCCACTAAATACCTAAAACGAGCTATATTAAAATCTTGATTATAATACATAAAAATATCATTATTATGCAGTTTAAATGTAACTGATAATTTCGATAACGTTTCATTTTGTACAACATCATCAATTGTTTTACCTTTATTATAGGCATCATTTAACGAAATCTCATAAATTTTTTTATCCTTGTCACTCAACAGATAAATACTTTTCTTATTATCACGCGGAATAAGAACACGGTTAATAAGTCGTGTTTTATAATTTTGATTTTGCTGATTAAATACTTGATTAAATAACCCAACCGTAATTTCATCTGAGTAACTAAGAACCAATTGATTTTTTGCATTTAAAAACGTTAAATAATCATTTTTATTTTTAATCGGAACTTCTGATATAGACGTTTCTTTCCAAGTACGTATCTTTTTTTGAATATTTGAAATGATATTAATTTTTTCACTATATAAAACATTTTGTTGCTGATTATCATTATAAATAACAGACGTTGGTGCATATACTTCGCTCAATTTAGTACTCTTTGTTAACTCTGTCTGCGTTGAATTTGTAGCTTTCGTCGATTCACTTTTACCATTCCATGTCGGATTTGTCCAAATGACCCATGATAAACCGATACTTGTCATAATTAATAAAAATAATAGTGTTGGTAAAATAAATCTATTCAATTTCATCCCACAGGTCCTCCTCATATGATTCATAAGGCAATGAAATATAGAATGTTGAACCCTTGCCTTCCGAGCTATCTAACCAAATTTTACCTTTATGCATTTCGACAACCTCTTTTGAGATAGCTAGGCCTAATCCAGTTCCACCTTGAGCTCTCGATCTAGCTTTATCCACACGGAAAAAGCGATCAAAAATATGCGCTAAATCTTTTTTAGGTACACCAAGGCCCTCATCAGAGATACTCAAAATAACGTGCTTATGTGTCTCCAATAAACGACAAGTTATTTCTCCACCATCAGGTGAATATTTAATGGCATTATTCATAATATTATCAATGACTTGCACAATTTTATCAGTATCTAATTCAACCCATAAATCACGTTTAGTAAAATCACGTTTAATCGAATACTTTTTGCCTGACCCATCGTCAGCATTAATCATCATATCGAATCTATCCAGAACATAACTATACAGTTCATTCAAGTTAACTAATTCAAGTTCTAACTTAGATGTTCCTGAATCCATTCGTGACAAATTTAGTAAGTCATTAATCATACGCATCATACGTTCTGTTTCATTCTGTGTAACTTTCAAGAAACCTGGTGCAACTTCTGGATCTTTCCATGCACCATCGTTTAATGCCTCAATATAACTCTTCATACTCGTCAAAGGCGTTCTTAATTCATGAGAAACATTAGAAACAAAGCTTTCACGTTCACGTTCTATCTTTTGTTGTTCTGTGACATCATGAAGTACACAGACAAGACCACTAATAAAGCCAGATTCTCTTTGTATTAATGAAAAATAAGCATTCAAAATTTGTTCATGTTCTACATCAGATAAATCAATCATAATTTCATCTTGATTTTCTAACAAATCACGTAAAGTATACTGACTACGTAAATCAAGAATATCCAAAATTGATACTCCTATTGAGTCATTTTCATTTTGATCTAATAAGGTAGAGGCCGCTTCATTCATAATGATAATATTTCCGCGACGATCCGTCGCAATTACACCATCTGTCATGTGCGATAGAACACTATCTAAACGACGACGTTCAGCTTCAGATGATTCTTGTGCCTCTTCAACACGAACAGATAAGTTATTAACCGCATCTGCTAATTGTCCTAGTTCATCATTAGAATAGACACGAACTTTTCCGGAGTAATCTCCGCGAGAAATTCGAATCGTTTGCTTTTTCATCTCATCAATCGGACGAGTTATTGCCCGGGAAATAACTATCGTTATCAAAAGGACTAAAACAGCTGCAAAAAATGACGCGGTCACGAAAATAACCGTGATATCGTTAATATTTGAGTATAAGCTTTCCAGATTGGCCTTAACGTATGTAACCCCAACTGTCGTTGTTACATTTCCTGCTGTACTAACTAGTGGCACAATTGAAACATAGTAGCGCTTATCGCTAGATTCATCATAAATCTTCTTTTCAAATGTTTTAGGTGTATATAACACTTGCTTAATTGTTGCATCTGTCGTTTTTTGTCCCACAACAGTTTGATTATTAAAATCACTACTCCCGCGAATTGTGCCCTTACTATCAATCACTCGAATTTCTGTGATACTTGAATTACTAACATCTTCCAATATTTTTTTGATATCTCTATCACCAGCAGCTGTATCTGTTTTTGCTAAATCCTTCGTAATCGAATTAGTAACATATATAGGTAACTGGACTTGTTGCTTAAAGGTATCTAAGTTTTGCTGTTCTAATTGCCTAACAAAATAAGCCCCGACAATTTCCAACGTTATTAAAATTAATAACGCAAAAATGAGGGCTATTTTAAATTGAATAGATTTAAAAAAACGAATTTTTTGATTCATTTTCATCGTTATTCCCCTACTCTATTCTAAATCTGGATTTTTCATATAGTATCCAACACCACGACGTGTTACCAACCACTCTGGATGGCTTGGATTATCTTCAACTTTTTCTCTTAAACGACGCATTGTAACATCAACCGTTCTGACATCACCGAAGTAATCATAACCCCATACCGTCTGTAGTAAATGTTCTCTAGTCATAACTTGTCCTAGATGTTGTGCTAAATAATGTAATAATTCAAATTCACGATGTGTTAATTCAATTTTTTCATCATATTTTGAAACCATATATGCTTCAGGATGAATGGTTAATTGTCCAACTTGTATTTCACTATTTTGTGGTTGTTCTTCTGTTTGAACACTCTCAATTGTTTTTTGTCTTCTTAAATTAGCTTTAACTCTGGCCACTAGTTCACGGTTAGAGAAAGGTTTTGTTACATAATCATCTGCACCTAATTCTAGACCTAAGACCTTATCGATTTCTCCATCTTTAGCTGTAACCATAATGATTGGCATATCGTAAGTTTTTCTAACTTGACGAGCAACTTCTAAACCATCCACTTTTGGTAACATTAAATCTAATAAAATTAAATCCGGTTCAACTTCTTTAACTTTTTCTAAGGCTTCTTCACCATCGTAAGCTGTATAAACGTCGTATCCTTCTTTAGTTAAATTAAATTTAACGATATCAGAAATTGGTTTTTCATCGTCGACAACTAATATTTTTTTCATATGTGGATCCTCCTTATAGGAAGCTGTAAAATTAAATCTAGATACAACTTCTTAACCCTCCATTATTATAGCCTATTCAATCATCATTGCCAAACACAGTGATTAAATTTACCCAAATCCTTTTTCGAAAAGTTATTGTCTTTTATTAGTATATATGATAATATATTTAACGTTGATGAATTATTATTAATGGTTTGGGTGGTTAGCTCAGTTGGTAGAGCAACGGACTCTTAATCCGTGGGTCTAGGGTTCGAGCCCCTAACCACCCATGGGTGCCAAACCCAACATATCGCAAGATATGTTGAAGCATCTAGCTGCGGCTAGGTGCTTTTTTTGTGTTCTCATTTACTTATTGATGTTTCACGTGAAACAAAAAAAGAGAAACCCTATCGGATTTCTCTTAACTAGATTTAAATCTTATTATTTGTTCAACGCTATTTAACCCGGTCATCATCTTTATTTACTACCTGAGAGGTCGTTTTTTTAACGGCATCTACCCCATCTGTTGTTTTTTCTTTAATAGTACTACCTGCATCAGATACACGATCTTGTAAACTTGTTTGTGAATCATCAAATTCTTTTGGTGTTTGAATGTCTACTACTTCAACATTCAACTCAATTAAAGCTAAATCTGTTGTTTCCTTTACTTGTTTATTAATAACTTCCGTTAACTGTTTATAAATATCATGTGCATTGTGCCCATATGCCATAATAATATTTAAATCAACCGCAACTTGTTCCTTGCCAACCTCAACGCCGATGCCATCTGTTGGATTATCACTATTTACAAGTTTATTTTTAATATTTGCGACAAATCCACCATCCACACCCAAGAGACCAGATACATTTTCAATTGCATAACCGACTATTTTTTGAATAACCTTGTCATCAAATGTCAATGTCCCCTTTGGTTCAGTCTTTGTTCCCTGCGTATTTGTTTTTTCTGTAGTCATAATTAAGACTCCTTTCGATTTTTAAAATAATCAATTTTTCCGCGTGAAAATTTTTGAAATAAATGACAGATCAATATCATATTCTTTAAATAGATAACCAATCCATCCTGCTAACAGTGTCACAATCATAATGATAATCGTCTTCCAAAATCCTACAGTTACAAGTAACGAGGATATGATAAATCCTAGAGCACTACCAACTCCAATATTAATTGACATTTTATCTTTCATTTATGCACACTCCCTCTTAAACTACCCGTGTAACTTTACGTTTTGAATTTGATTTTTTACTTACCTTAATATCTACTTTGATAGGAATATGACTAGATCCAGCTAATAGATCATTGAGATTCTCAGTTAATTCACTCGTAATACGAGGTAATTGTCCAACTGTAGACTGTTGGTAAACTGAATCTGCAACAATATGGATCTTTCGCTGACGTCGTGTATTCTTCAACGTAACTTTAATATTAGATAAGTCTTCACTAGACAACTTTGTCTTGATAAATTGGCTAATACCCTGGTTACTTAAAGCAAGTCTTCCTTCTTTAGTTTGCTTCAAAGGAATATCTGGTAGTTGCGCAGGCCACAAAAGTATTAACAAAAATATGAAGACTGTTAATAGCAATAACACAATCCCATAATAGAAGATAAAATCGTTACTCTGAAAATTTGTACTAACGTTAAAATGTTCAAGCATTTTAGTTATTTTCTCAATTATTTCTGGCCAAATCAGCAAGCTAAGCCCAATCAAGTATCCGAGGCTGACTATACTCAGAATAATTTTTTTACTCTTCTTCATAAACATACCTCTCTCTTGACTTGATTTACTTCCTTGCTTTTATACCAAATATAGCTGAAACAATTAAAACTAAAATTATCGCACCAATGATAGAAGGGATAATTGCCATTCCTGCCAAGCTAGGTCCCCAATGACCAAGGACACTTTGACCAAGAGCTGACCCAACTAGTCCAGCGATGATGTTACTTATCCATCCCATCGACTCACCGCGATTAGTAATCGCCCCTGCAACAGCACCAATAATAGCACCTACAATTAATGACCAAATCATAATATGTTCCTCCTTTGTTTATATTAAATAGTTATTTATTATATTAACTATTCGTTATATGTAATATACCATTATTTGAAATCGCTTGCAAATGAAACGATTTTATTACGCTCAATCTATGAAACTTAATGAATCTCTTTCCCAGGTACTTAAACTTATATACACCAAAAAATAAAGATAAATAACTATCTTTGTTTTCCTCGTTGCTTAATTAATCACATAAAGTTAAACAAAATAAGATCTATGAATATCTGAGTGAATAAGATGAACTGATAGGTACTATACTCACAAGATAAGCCTATTATTTATCTAACTTCGGCTAATAAAAAGAAATAAAAAAAACTCGCACTGCTTATTGTAAGCAGTGCGAGAACCCAATGAAATTACTATTTCTTTTTACGTTTGTCCATAACTTCATCTATTTTTTCTGCAACATCATCTTTGACATCTTCTAATTTATCTTTCGCTTTACCAAGGAAACCTTCCGCTTTACCTTTAACTTCTTCTTGCTTGTCTCCTGTCAATTTACCTTTAGTTTCTGTTACTTTACCCTTAATTTGATCTTTCTTTGCATCTAATCTATCTTCATTTGTCATCATGTTTCCTCCTCATAATATATTTGTCTACATACCGATAGTAACATCCAAAGAAAGCGTATGCAACATATTCGACTTATCAAATATATAAGTTATATAAATTTTTAAGCTCTAATTAATTAAGGTTATTTATCTACTTAGTTATTGATTAAATAAAAAAAAATCAAAGTATTAACTTTGACTTTTCTCACATTACTATCAACCTATTACTTATTTATGCCCAAACATCATCTAAAACATTTGTTTGATCACGATCGGGTCCAACTGAGAATGTTGAAATTTTAACATCAACGATTTCTTCAATACGTCTAATATAATTTCTAGCATTTTCAGGTAATTCTGCAAGAGTTTTCATTTGAGTAATATCTTCAGTCCAACCAGGTAATGTTTCATATACTGGTTTACATTGAGATAATTCTTTAAAACTAGCTGGATAACGATGAATAATTTCACCATTTAATTCGTATGCTGTACAAATTTTAACTTCTTTTAATCCAGTTAAAACATCAATACTGTTTAAACATAAGTTAGTCAATCCTGAAACACGTTTGGAATGATTCATAACAACACTATCAAACCAGCCAATACGACGTGGACGTTTTGTTGTTACACCATATTCATGTCCAACTTCACGGATAGTATCACCGATTTCATCTAATAGTTCAGTTGGAAAAGGACCATCCCCTACACGTGATGTATAGGCTTTGCAGACACCAACAACTGTATTTATTTGAGCAGGTCCAACACCAACACCGACTGTTGCGCCACCTGCAATTGGATTTGAAGAAGTTACAAATGGGTACGTTCCATGATCAATATCTAACATAACACCTTGTGCACCTTCAAATAAGACTTTCTTACCAGAATCTAGTGCATCATTAATAATAACTGACGTGTCCATTACGTATCGTTTCAAACGTTGGCCATAGGCAAAATATTCTTCAAAAATATCATCAAATTCAAGTGGTTCATGATCATATAATTTTGTAAATTCACGATTTTTTTGTTCTAAATTATTTTTTAATTTTGCTGAGAAAGTTTCTTTTTCCATTAAATCAGCAATTCTAATACCAATTCTAGCAGCTTTATCCATATAAGCTGGTCCAATACCTTTATTAGTCGTCCCAATCTTATCTTCTTTTTTAGCAGCTTCTTGTAAGCCATCAAGTAGAATATGGTATGGCAAAATAACATGAGCGCGGTCAGAAATACGTAAATTATCTCCTTTAACGCCGAGTTTTTGTAGATAATCAAGTTCTTCACATAAAGCTTTAGGATTCACAACAACCCCATTACCAATGATACTTAATTTATCTTGAAAGAAAATACCTGATGGAATCAAATGTAATTTGTAAGTGTTGCCTTCAAATACAATTGTGTGTCCGGCGTTATCGCCACCTTGATACCGTGCAATAACATCGGCATTTTGACTTAAGAAATCTGTAATTTTACCTTTTCCTTCATCGCCCCATTGGCTACCTACTACAACTACTGATGACATATTTTCATCCACCTCATAATTTATATTTTAAATTCATAAATACAATCCTAGAATATTATAGCAATAAAGCAGTTCAAATACAACTAAAATACGAACGTTTGTATTTTATATAAACATTTATCAACTATATAACGAACGTTTCTCTTTTTATTCAAAAAAAATATCCCACTAAGGAATATTTTCTAGCCTTCTGGTCTATAGGCAAGTGACGAGAATTTATTATATGATTTAACAAATAATAATTTAACTGTACCTCGTTCGCCACCACGGTTTTTTTCAATAATAACTTCAACTTCACCAACATTTTGGTCATCTTCATCCCTTGGATCAGGTAGATTCCCGTCTTCATCTTCATCAGTATCGCGTTCATAATAATCATCTCGATACAAAAATGCAACAATATCTGCATCTTGTTCAATAGAACCAGATTCACGAATATCTGATAACACTGGTCGTTTATCTTGGCGTTGTTCAACACCACGGGATAATTGAGACAATGCAATAACTGGAACACTTAATTCTTTCGCTAATTTCTTCATTTGACGAGAAATTTCTGAGACTTCTTGTTGTCGACTTTCGCGTCCTGAACCTTCAATCAACTGTAAATAATCAACAACGATTAACCCTAGTCCACCTTTTTCCTTCGCTAATCGACGGCATTTTGCCCGAATTTCAGCCATCTTTGACCCAGCAGTGTCATCAATAAAGATATTAGCCTTTGATAATGAATTCATTGCCACAATCAAATTTGACCATTCTGATTCGTCTAATTGTCCCGTTCGTAAGTGATTCGCATTAATACTACCTTCAGCACATAACATACGACTAACTAATGATTCTGCTGACATTTCTAAACTAAAAATAGCGACAGTTTCATCAGTTTTAGTTGCTACGTTTTGAGCAATATTCAACGCAAAAGCTGTTTTACCAACAGCCGGACGAGCAGCTAAAATGATTAACTCATCTGGATGTAACCCGGCAGTCATTTTATCCAACTCTGGATAACCTGTCGACAATCCAGTAATTGTATCGCCTTCTTTAGCTAACTTTTCAATATTTGTAAATGTACTTTTTAATACATCAGCGATAGCTTGAAAACCACTACTATTTCTTTTTTCAGATACGCTCATAATTTCACGTTCAGCATTATCTAAAAGCGTTGCAACATCATCATCTTGTGATAAACCCTTAGTTGCAATAGATGTCGCTGTCGCAATTAAGCGTCGAATCATTGATTTTTCTTCAACAATTTTAGCATAATACTGAACGTTCGCAGCCGTTGGTACAGAGCCAGCTAATTCAACAATATAGCTAACACCGCCAATATCATCCATTTGATTTTTAGAAGTTAAATTATCTTGAATCGTAACAATATCAATAGCTTCATCTTTATCATTCAGATCCACCATAGCCGCAAATATCAATTGATGGCGACGTTGATAGAAGTCTTCGGGCTCCAAGTATTCCATTGCCTCAACAAGAGCATCACTCTTTAAAAAGACAGCGCCCAAAACGGCTTGTTCCGCTTCAATATTCTGTGGTGGCGTTTGGTCTGTTAATAGTTCATTATTCATTTTATCGTGTTCTCCTTACTTCTAAAATCAAGAAAAAAGCTGGACAAAATCAAATTTTGCCAGCTTTTCAAATAAATACTACTTTAGTTATTAGCCGAAACATGAACACGAATCATTGCTGTTACATCAACATGTAACTTAACAGGTACATTCGTGAATCCTAAGGCACGAATTGGTTCTGGTAGTTCAACTTTACGTTTGTCGATTTTAATTCCGTATTGTTTTTCCATAGCTTGTACAATTTGCTTGCTAGGAATTGAGCCAAATAAACGGCCATCTTCGCCCGCTTTAGCTGTTAATTCAACAACTGTCTTATCATCTTCTAAAACGATTTTTTCATCTTTAGCTTCTTTTAAAATTTCTTCAGCTTTTTTTTCTTCAGCTTTTTGTTGTCCCTTTAAAGAACTCATTGCTGAATTTGTAGCTAATTTTGCTTTACCATTTTTAATTAAAAAATTTTGAGCATAGCCGCTTGGTACTTCTTTAATTTCTCCACGTTTACCTTTTCCGCGAACATCTTCTAAAAATATAACTTTCATAATCAACTACTCCTTAATTTCATCTTTTTTTGTCGTTAAAATATTAACTAATTGTTCTGCAGCTTCACTTACACTCACACCAGTTAACTGAGTCGCAGCATTTGATAAGTGACCGCCGCCGCCCATTTGTTCCATAACAACTTGAACATTAGTCGTCCCTGTACTTCTAGCAGAGATACTAACACGATTTTCTGATCGTTTTGTGACAACAAATGACGCTGATACACTTGAAATAGATAATAATGAATCTGCTGCCTGTGCTGCTGTAACTGGGTCATAAATCGTATCATCTTCACCCACACATAATGCTAAATCAGTATTAATGAACTCTACTTTATCAATTAAATGATTACGCTTCAAGTAACTATCAACATTTTCTTTCATAAAGTTTTGAACCATTGTTGAATCAGCCCCAACGGACCTTAAATAACTGGCTGCATCAAATGTTCGTGTACCCGTCCTTAATGAAAACGACTTCGTATCAATAATAATTCCCGTTAACATCGCAGTTGCTTCAATTTTATTAATTGGTTCACTATCTTTTGATTGATATTCAAACATTTCAGTAATCAGTTCACAGGTTGATGATGCATAAGGTTCAATATAAACTAACATTGGATTTTCAGGGAATTCTTCTCCACGACGATGATGATCAATAACCATCAGACGATTTTTAAGTTTTTCATACAATTCAGGACTACCAGAAATAGAGGGTTTAGAATGATCAACCATCACCAGTAAACTCTGTTCTGTTGCTTTTTCTACTGCTTCTTCAGGTGTAATAATATTATATTTGATATCAGGATATTGATCTAACTCTTCCATCAATCGTTGTACATCTGAATGAATAGCGGTTTGATCTAAAACAATCCAACATTTCATATTATTCATCAAAGCGATTCGTCTAATGCCCAAACAAGCTCCTACAGAGTCCATATCTGGGCTCTGATGTCCCATAACGAAGACTTGGTCCATTGGTTTCATTATTTCTTGTAACGCTTGAGAAATCATTCTAGCACGAACCCGAGTCCGTTTTTCCATCGGATTAGTTTTACCACCATAAAATCTTGCTTGCTCTTCAGGTGATTTAACGACAACTTGATCCCCACCTCGACCTAAAGCAAGATCTAAATTGCTTTGAGCTAATTTTGCAAGTGAATTCAAATCGCCATCGCCATAGGCAATTCCCATGCTCAATGTGAGCGGAAAGTTTTGTTTGGATGTCCGATCGCGAATTCGATCTAAAATTTTAAATTTTTCTTCTTCAATTTGTTGTAAAGAATGGGCATGAACTAAAATAAAAAATCGATCTGAATCCGTTCTTTTTAAATACATCCCATAACGACGCGCCCAATTAGATAACTCATTTGTGACAAAGTTACTTAAATTAGAAACATTCTTATCTGACATAGATTGCGTTACTTCATCATAATTATCTAAGAACACTTGACCGATAACAACGCGCTCTGCTTCAAATTCTTTTTCAATTGATGAATAACGCGTAATATCCATCAGGTAAGCAACATGAATATCATTTTGTATGATCATTTCAAAATCTTTTTCATGCCATGTTACTTTCACCAAGCCTTTAGTCTCAGCGTTATCTGTAATAATCGTCGATAACGATTCATCGACGCTCTCTATTTTCTTACCTAAAATATCATTTTTTTCAAAATAAGGTTGTAAGTATGGATTAACCCACTCAATCTCATTTTGTTCGTTAAAAATCAAAATACCAATTGGCATTTTGATAAGCGCTTCTTGTTCACTACGTTTAATACGATATGATAATTCCGATATATATTCATTAGTATTTGCCGTAATTTGGGACATAATATACATACTTGCGCTGGTAGCACCCAACGCAATAATTAACAATATAAGTCCTAAAAATAAATTAACTGTAAAAGACAGAACAACACTAAATAAAGACATAATTACGATAAAAATCGCAATCCATCTTAAGCGTTCATTCTTCAAAAAACTGGGAAGTTTCTCGTTTGAAAGGAACTTTTTCATAGTATCTCCTCATCTGTAAATCCTAGATGTTATCTATTTTATCACATTCCCCATTTACCTGCACAAATCTTGCTGATAGTACAAAAAAAGGGAAGACTATTTGCATAGTCTTCCCTAGATATTACTATTCTTCTGAAACGAATGGTAATAAGCCCATAATACGTGAGCGTTTAATTGCAATTGTTAAACTGCGTTGGTTTTTAGCGCTTGTTCCCGTAACACGACGAGGTAAAATCTTACCACGTTCTGAAATGAAACGTTTTAACAAGTCTGTATCTTTATAATCGATATAATCGATGTGGTTAGCTGCGATGAAGTCAACTTTACGTCGACGACGTGCGCCACCGCCACCACCTCTACGTTGTTGTTGTTGTGCCATGTGAGTTTCCTCCTCTAATTAGAATGGTAGGTCGTCATCAGAAATATCAATTTGTTGGCCATTATTTGCAAATGGATCAACTGTTGCTGAATCATTAGATTGCGTTGTGTTTGAATTATTATTCGAACTTGCGCCACCAAATGGGTTAGCATTGTTATTTGATGATGAACTTGATTGAGGAGCGCTGCTTTGATTATTAGCGTTACCTTGTTGTTGGCTTGATTGAGATTTTGATTCAAGCAACGAAAAGTTTTCTACGACAACTTCAGTAACATACACGCGAGTTCCTTGTTGATTATCATATGAACGCGTTTGAATTCGTCCATCGACACCAATTAAAGAACCTTTATGCGTAAAGTTAGCGAAGTTCTCGGCTGCTTTTCGCCAGATAACACAGTTAATAAAATCGGCTTCACGTTCGCCAGAAGCGTTCGTGAATTGTCGATTAACTGCAACTGTAAAAGTTGCAACTGCAGCACCACTAGCTGTGTAGCGTAAATCAGGGTCTCTTGTTAAACGTCCGACAAGTACTGTTCTATTAATCATAATGTATTGCTCCTCTCCGTTATTTTATTAAAATGAATTATTTTTCATCTCTGTTAATGATCATATGACGCAAGATTCCTTCATTAATCTTTGAAAGACGATCAAATTCGTTAATTGCGATATCGTCATCGGCTGTAGCATTAATGATATGGTAGATACCTTCATTATAACCGCTGATTTCGTATGCAAGACGACGTTTTGACCAGTCTTTTGAAGTAACGATTTCTGCACCATTACTTGTTAAAATACCATCGAAACGTTCGATCAAAGCTGCTTTAGCTGCTTCATCAAGATCGGTACGGATGATATAAGTAATTTCATATTTACTCATGACTGTTTACACCTCCTTATGGACTTTAGGTCCTTACCTCGTGGCAAGAACAAGGAAAGTTATCTATTTAATGCCATAGACACTTACGAACTAAAATTATATCACTGCCATTCACTTAAAGCAAGAAAATCCTAATTAACTACACACTTATTAAGTACGCCGTTAATTAGGATTTTATTTTATTTTTTTAATTTAGTTTATTCTAAGTCATTTGTTTCACTTTCAACGTCTGATACAACTGCATCTAAAATAGTAGTTGTTTCTTCAGGAGTAGCTTCAACTTTTGCCATTGTTGCAACTTTAGCATTCTCATCAATTCGAATTAAATGAACTCCTAAAGTAGCACGGCCCGTTTTTGACACGTTCTTCACATTAAAGCGAATCATAACACCTTGATCCGTAATTAACATGATATCTTCATCACCTTGAACGGTTGCTAACCCAGCAATTGGTCCATTCTTTTCAGAAATGTTAGCTGTCTTAATTCCTTTTCCACCACGGCCTTTAATTGCATAAGCCGAAGCGGGTGTTTGCTTACCGTATCCTTTTTCAGAAATGATAAATACGTGACTATCAGCAGCTAATAAATCAGCTCCTACAACGTAATCATCTTCTCTTAACCGAATACCACGAACACCAGAAGCAGAACGACCCATTGAACGAACATCATTTTCAGCAAATGATACTGCGTAACCTCGATGCGTTCCAATAATCATATTCTGCGTGCCATCTGTGATAGCAACGTTAATTAATTCATCTTCATCATGCAATTTAATCGCTTTTAAACCATTATTTCGTATGTTAGAAAATTCTGACACCGGTGTTCTCTTAACTGTTCCGTTAAGCGTCGTAAAGAAAAGATAACGTTCATCATTTTCTTGCTTGCTTACGTTGATAACAGCTTGGATTTTCTCACCAGAATTAACCCCTAAAAGATTAATGACAGGAATTCCTTTAGCTGTGCGTCCATATTCAGGAATTTCATACCCCTTCATACGGTACACTTTACCAGCATTCGTGAAGAATAGTAGGGTATCATGCGTTGATGTCGACACAAGATGTTCAATAAAGTCATCATCATGAACACCCATACCTTGAACGCCACGGCCACCACGGTTTTGTGCTTTGAATTCATCAGTTGCAAGACGTTTTACATAACCGTTATGCGTTAATGTAATCATAACTTCTTCTTCTTCAATCAAATCTTCATCTTCAAGATTCAATACTTCGCCAATTAATAATTCAGTACGACGTTCATCACCAAATTTAGCTTGTAAATCTAACAATTCTTGATAAATAATATCATGAATACGTGAGTCATGAGCCAAAATATCTTCAAAATCAGCGATTGATGCCATTAAATTTTGATATTCTTCTTCAATTTTTTCACGTTCTAAACCAGTTAAACGAACTAATCGCATATCTAAAATAGCTTGAGCTTGTTTATCTGATAAACCATAATTACCCATCAATTGATTTTTAGCAAGTTCACCCGTATTTGAGCTACGGATAATTCTAATAATTTCATCAATATGATCGAGTGCAATTCTTAAACCTTCAAGGATATGTGCGCGAGCACGTGCCTTTTTCAATTCAAATTGCGTACGACGACGGATAACTTTTTCTTGATGTTCAAGGTAATAAACAAGCATTTCCTTTAAACTTAGAACTTTTGGAATACCATTAACGATTGCTAGCATATTAAAACTGAAAGATGTTTGTAATAACGTTAATTTATAAAGGTTATTCAACACAACTGAAGCACTCATATCACGACGAATATCGATCACAATTCGTAATCCTTCACGATCAGACTCATCATTAATATCAGTGATACCTTCAATTTTTTTATCACGAGCTAAATCAGCAATACGTTCAATTAAACGTGCTTTATTAACCATGTAAGGAAGTTCATCAACGATAATACGTTCTTTACCATTCTTTTGTTCTTCAATTTCAACTTTTGAACGAATTGTTATTGTTCCCTTACCTGTTTCGTAAGCTTTACGAATACCAGATTTACCTAGAACAGTAGCCCCAGTTGGAAAATCAGGACCAGGGATAGCCTCCATCAAATCAGCCACAGTTGCATCAGGATTATCCATCAAAATATGTAATCCAGAAATAACTTCTGACAAATTATGTGGCGGAATATTCGTTGTCATACCAACGGCAATACCTGTTGCACCATTAACTAATAAGTTAGGAAAACGCGCAGGTAAAACAACTGGTTCATGTTCACTGCCATCGTAATTATCCATGAAATCAATGGTATCTTTATTGATATCACGCATCATTTCAACAGCTATTTTACTCATTCTAGCTTCAGTATAACGCATAGCAGCAGCGCCATCACCATCGACAGAACCAAAGTTACCATGCCCATCAACTAACATGTAACGGTAACTAAAGTCTTGGGCCATACGAACCATCGCTTCATAAATCGATGAATCACCATGAGGATGGTACTTACCCATAACATCCCCAACAATTCTAGCTGATTTTTTGTATGGTTTATCAGGCGTAATCCCTAATTCACTCATCCCGTATAAAATACGACGATGGACAGGTTTCAACCCATCTCGAACATCAGGAAGTGCACGAGCAACAATAACGCTCATAGCATAATCCAAGAATGATTTTTTCATTTCTCCGGAAAGATTAACATCTTTTATCCGGCTTGTAGCTGGTAATTCTTCTGCCAAAATTTTCAACCTCCTTTACGACTAAGTTTTTAAATATCTAAGTTTTCTACGTAAGTGGCATTTTTTTCAATAAATTCACGTCTAGGTTCTACACGATCACCCATTAACATATTAAAGACATCATTAGCTTCAATGGCATCGTCGACGTTAACACGTAATAAACGACGAGCATCTGGATCCATAGTTGTTTCCCACAATTGAGAAGCATCCATTTCTCCAAGACCTTTATATCGTTGAATAACGGGTTTTGGTGTTGGTGCCAATTGCCCTTGAATTTCTTCTAATTCTTCTTCAGTATCGACATAACGAATCATCTTACCTTGTCTAATTTGATATAAAGGTGGTTGCGCAATATACACGAATCCTGCTTCAACAAGTGGACGCATGTAACGATAGAACAGTGTTAATAATAACGTTCTAATATGGGCACCATCGACATCAGCATCAGTCATAATAATTAATTTATGATAATTAGCTTTTTCAACATTAAATTCGCCACCAAAACCTGTTCCCATAGCTGTAAATAATGAACGAATTTCTTCATTGGCTAAAATTTTATCTAAACTTGCTTTTTCAACATTCAAAATCTTACCACGAATCGGTAAGATAGCTTGTGTTAACCGTGAACGACCCTGTTTAGCTGAACCGCCGGCTGAATCACCTTCGACGATAAATAATTCACTAATTGCAGGATCTTTACTTGTATTATCAGCTAACTTACCGGGTAAGTTACTGATTTCAAGCCCACTTTTTTTACGTGTTACTTCACGAGCATGTTTAGCAGCTACTCGAGCTCTAGCAGCTAATAAGCCTTTTTCTACAATAATTTTAGCTTCTTTAGGATTTTCCATTAAAAACTTAGTAAAATGTTCAGAGAAAGTACGATCAGTAACCGTACGCGCATCTGAATTACCTAATTTTGTTTTTGTTTGACCTTCAAATTGAGGATCTGGATGTTTAATACTGACAACAGCCGTCAATCCTTCACGAACATCTTCACCAGAAAGATTAGCATCATTTTCTTTCATAAGATTATTTTTACGAGCGTAATCATTTATAACCCGGGTTAAGGCTGTCTTAAAACCAGATTCATGAGTACCACCCTCATAAGTATGAATATTATTTGTGAAAGTTAATAAATTACTATGATAATCATCTGTATATTGGAGGGCAACTTCAACAATAATCCCTTTTTGTTCACCTTCAACATAGATAGGTTCTGGGAAAATAACATCTTTATTTTTATTTAAGTATTCAACATAATGCTTAATACCACCGGCATAATGGAATTCTTGTAATCCGGGTCCACCATCACGTTTATCATCAATCGTAATTTTAAGGCCTTTATTCAAGAATGCTAATTCACGAATTCGCGTTGTTAATACTTTAATATCATAGACAGTTGTTTCCGTAAAAATATCAGAATCCGGTACAAAATGAACAATCGTTGCATGTTCATTTTCAGGTGCTTCACCTACAACTGACATCTCTGTTTTAACTTTACCGCGAGCAAAGTCCATACCGTAGACTTTACCTTCACGAATAACCTGAACATCTAGCTCAGTTGATAATGCATTAACAACTGAAGCACCAACTCCATGAAGTCCACCAGAAACTTTATAACCACCACCGCCAAATTTACCCCCAGCATGTAAAATTGTAAAAACGGTTTCAAGCGCTGGACGGCCTGTTTTTGCTTGGATATCAACAGGGATACCACGTCCATTATCACGAACTGTTATACTGTTGTCTTTTTCGACAACAACATTAATTTCATCGGCAAAACCAGCCAATGCTTCATCGATACCATTATCAATAATTTCCCAAACTAAGTGATGAAGACCTTGTGAAGCCGTTGTTCCAATATACATACCGGGACGTTTTCTAACAGCTTCAAGTCCTTCTAAAACTTGAATTTGGCTCGCATCATATTCTTTTGCTTTTTCTTCATGTAATTCTTCTGCTATTTCAGCTTGTTTCTCTTGATCAGTCAACTATATGTTCCTCCTCTTCGAGTAAGTTACCTTGATTAATATGAAAAATCTTAGGTTCATTAATTAACGATCTAGCAATACCACTTAAGTTTGGTGTTGTTAAAAATGTTTGAACCTTATTTTGAATCGTCTTCAAAAGATGTGTTTGACGCATATCATCCAATTCAGAAAGAACATCATCCAAAAGAAGGACTGGATATTCCCCAGTTTCCTCTTTCATTAACTCAATTTCGGCTAATTTGACTGATAATGCTGTTGTTCTTTGTTGTCCTTGAGATCCATATGTTTGAACGTTTTTGCCGTTAATTAAAAAACGCACATCATCACGATGTGGCCCAGCTAAGGTTGTCCCTTGAAATATTTCTTTTTTTATTGATTTTTTTAAATCATTTTGTAATTGCGTATACAACTGTTCAATCGTTTTTTCTGACGCGTTTTCCAAATGAGTGGCATACTCAAATGTTAACGTTTCAGCGGACTGTGTAATCTCTTCTTGTAATTGGTTAGCCCAGAATTCAAGTTGTTTAAGAAATATTAAGCGTTGATGTACAATTTCTGCGCCAAAAGCAGCTAATTGATCAGATAATACATCTAAAAAAACTAAATCTTGGTCTTTTTTATGCTGTAACTGTTTTAGATATTGATTACGCTGTTTCAAAATAGTTCGGTATTGACCTAAATTATATAAATAACGTGCATTAATTTGGCCAAATTCCATATCAACAAATCTTCTTCTTACTGATGGGGCACCCTTTACAAGGGCTAAATCCTCTGGTGCAAACAAAATCACATTGAACTGTCCAATGTACTGTGACAATTTGGCCTGTTCAAGATGATTAACTTTAGCTTTTTTACCTTTAGAATTAATTTGAATCTCGAGTGGCAATGACCCTACTTGCTTATTCACCCGACCTTGGATTATCGCAGCTGTCTTATCCCACTTAATCAACTCTTTATCATTATTCGTTCTATGACTTCGAGTCATTGATAACACATAAATTGCTTCCAATAAATTCGTTTTACCCTGAGCATTTTCACCAAGTAATATATTGATTGCTGGTGAAAATGAGATATTTAAATCTTCATAGTTACGATAATCCCTCAAGGTTAAATTTTCTAGATACATTGATAAGCCTACTTTTCGTCCATTGAATGCATCGTAATAATTGCAATACCTGGAACTTCAATAACATCGCCAGGGTATAATTTACGTCCACGTCGGTCTTCTAATTCACCATTTACAAGGACTTCATTTTCACGTAAAAACCATTTTGCTTCGCCACCAGAATTAATAATTGTTTCTGATTTCAAAACTTGTTGTAGCATCATGTAAGGTGTTTCTAAATAAATATCTGATTTCAATTGTCGTCAACCTCCATTTTCTTCCTTTTCTATTATACCTTTTTTTTCGCAAAATTACAATTTCACATCTCATTTTAAGCCGATTTAAGCGATTTAAGTTTTAATTAGTCTTTTTACTCTAAAATTACTTAAAAGGCTATATTTTTAATTAAATGACTACAATTCACTATTGCCTTATTTTTTTAGTCAAAATCAAACCATAAAATTCATTTCTCACTTTTAATATAATTTACCTAAAAAAATAGAGTAAAAACAGTTTTATTGGCTGCTTTTACTCTATTTTTATTAGTTATTCATACACGAACAATTAATTAGAATGTTCGAACTGGTGTAATTAATTGAATAAATTGCGTTGTATCTTCAGTTGGGACTAAGGTAAATGGTCGTAATGGTTGTGTAAACGCAACTTTAATTTCAGTTTGTCCAAATGATCTTAAAGCATCTTTCATATAGTCTGGATTAAATGAAATTTCAAGATCATTTCCTGATAAATTGCTAAATTCTAATGCTTCCTCAACATTACCAACATCAGGCGAGTTACTATAAATGACAACTTTTTGTTCTGCCGTATTAATCGCTAGTTTAACAACGTTATTACGGCTTTCATGTGATAGTAATGACGCACGTTCAATTGCTGATAATAATTTAGGCGCATTAAACTCAATGTCTGTAGCTGATTCTTTAGGAATTAGACGAGTTGTATCAGGATAATTTCCTTCTAATAAACGTGAATAAAATGAGGTATTTCCAAGAATAAAGAGTACTTGGTTTTCTGAAATACGCATTTCAATATCTGGATTAGAATCGTCAATCATTCGTGATAATTCTACTAAAGATTTACCAGGAATAATAACATCATATTTTGCATCGTTTGCGCCTTCCAATGTAATTTTACGTTGGCTCAAACGATGACTATCTGTTGCGACTGCTAAAAACTCACCATTTTCAATGACAAAGTGAACACCAGTTAAAATAGGGCGACTTTCTTGGTTAGAAACGGCAATAACAGTTTGGCTAATAATTTGTTTTAAGATTGATCCCGAAAAAATTAAATTATCATCAGTATCAATTTCTGGTAAGTGAGGATAGTTATTTGCATCTAACCCATTAATATTGAATGAGGCTGATCCAGAAGTAATCTCAGTTTGATAACCATCAGTCACTGTTAATGAAAAAGTATCTTGCGGTAATTTTTTAACAATTTCGCTAAAGAATCGTGCAGGTAGCACAATTTCACCAGTTGATTCAATTGTTAAGTTATTAGATTCATCTTCAACAGATAAAAAAGTTTCAATAGAAACATCTGCATCACTACCTGTTAAAAGTAAACCAGAAGCAGTTAAGACAACTTTGATACCCGTTAATATAGGAATTGTTGTTTTTGAAGAAATAGCTCTTTGAACATCTGTTAATTGTTTAATGAATGCTGATCGATTAATTGTAAATTCCATAGTAAATCCTCCGGTAAGTTTAGTTATTAATTAAGTAATAAAAGAATAGAAGCAGTAGTAGGGCCTGTTAATCATGTTAAGAAATACGTTGGGACCATGTAAATAAAAGAATTCACATGTGGATAACCTGTGAGTAAACAAGCCGCCTTATCCACAATTGCCCACAACTATTATTGGTTAAGTTCACTCTTAAGATCTGAAATTTGACGCTGAAGTTTGTCATCAGTTTCTAACATTACAGCAATTTTTTCGTGAGCATGAATAACCGTTGTATGATCCTTACCACCAAATTCAGATCCAATCTTAGGTAAGGAATTGTCGGTAAGTTCGCGACTTAAGTACATAGCAATTTGACGTGGCATAACAATTGCTTTAACACGTTTTTTTCCTTTTAAATCGCCCACAGTAACGTGGAAATATTTAGCAACCCGATCTTGAACAATAGCAATTGAAATTTCATTTGATTTATCTTTTAAACTTAAGTTTTTTAAGGCATCGGCGGCTAAACTCGTTGTTATTTCTGAGTTTGATAAGGTCGCGTACGCTTGTACTCTAACCAAAGCGCCTTCAAGTTCACGAATATTCGAATCGATTTGGCCAGCAATATAACTTAATGTATCATCTGGTATTTCAAGATTTTCAGCATCAGATTTATTTCTTAAAATAGCAATTCTAGTTTCTAAATCAGGAGGGGTTATATCAACTGAAAGACCCCATTTAAAGCGAGATATAAGACGTTTTTGTAATTTTGGTATTTCGTTTGGTAAACGATCAGATGATAAGACAATTTGTTTTTTATCATCATATAAAGAGTTAAATGTATGGAAAAATTCTTCTTGTGTTGATTCTTTATCGGCAAAAAATTGAATATCATCCACCAGTAAGAGATCAACACTACGATATTCTTTTCGGAAATCTTCGGGCGTATTATTTCGAAGTGAGTTAATGAAGCCGTTAGTAAATGCTTCACTTGTAACGTATTTTACTTTTGCATCAGGATTGTTTAGAAGCATTTGGTGACCAATTGCGTGCATTAAATGGGTTTTACCCAAACCAACACCACCATAGAAAAAGAGCGGGTTGTACAAGCGGCCAGGTTCTTCAGAAACAACCAAAGCAGCAGCGTGGGCCATCTGATTACCTTTTCCAGTAACGAAGGTACTAAAGGTATATCTATCGTTTAATTTGGCATCACGCATAAAGGTAGGGACATTATCGTTATTAGAGTTTGAACTATTTGATACTGCCATATTTGATTGGCCGCCCGCGGTTAATTCACCCTTTATTTTTAAAACGGGATTGATTTCTTCACCAGTTGATTCGTAAAGAAACGCAACAACTTTTGGTGCTAGATGTTGTATCCAGTAAGTTTTATGTAGCTGGGAGGGTAGCTCAATAATAAGGTCGTTATTAATAAATTGTTTTGGTTCAGCTGATGAAATCCAAGTTTCGTAACTAACAGGGTTGAGTTGCGTTTTGAAATAATCAGTCAGTGAGGACCATAAATTTTCGAGAGTAAGCACAAAAAGCCTCCTTGTTTAAATAAATCGTAACTACAGTTTAGCATTTTAAAGAAGGGTTTTCCACAGGTTTAAAAAAATGTGTAAAAAATAATAACAGGGTCATTAATAAGTTTTCCACAGGGGTGGGCATAAAAAGATAAACCAGTTTTGTTTGCCATGTTATCCACAAATGAGTGATTGAAATAAAGTATGTTATTAAAGGATTTTCATTAGTTATTAACAGTTTTTAGTTAAGGGTGTGTATAACTTATTAACAGGCTGTTTATTGTGAAAAAGTGTGTGTTCCGAGTTGTGGACGACAAGATGTGTTTCACAACTCATCCACAACTAAAAAATAAATAGCGAAAAAGTGTGGATAACTAAATTACATTGAATTCTAATAATTTTCTTTCATAGAAGAAAGAAGTATGGTATTATATTCCGGTAAGTGAAATTGACGTCACTGGTATCTTATTTTTATCAAGATACCGATTAGTTGAAACATTAAGTATTTAAGGAGGTGCCTAAATTATGAAAAGAACATACCAACCTAAAAAACGTCACCGTGAACGCGTGCATGGTTTCCGTAAACGCATGAGTACAAAAGGCGGCCGTAACGTCTTAGCACGTAGACGCCGTAAAGGTAGAAAAGTATTGTCTGCATAGACCACTGATTTCAGTGGTTTTTTTTATTACAAAGATACAGTATCTATTTAACTGGAGATATTACATGAGAAAATCATATCGCGTTAAAAAAGAAGCAGAGTTCCAAACAGTTTTTAAAAAAGGTCAATCTTGTGCGAACCGAAAGTATGTTATATATATGATGGAAAAACCAGAACAAGCTCATTTTAGAGTTGGAATTTCAGTTGGAAAACGTATTGGGAATGCTGTTGCTCGTAATTGGGTTAAACGCCGTATTCGTCAATCGTTGTTAGAATTGAAACCAGATCTTAAACAAGATTGCGATTTTTTGGTTATTGCTAGACCATCTGTTGCTTGGTTGTCGCAAGAGGAATCCAAGAAACAATTAACACATGTTTTAAAAATAGCTAAAATTTTAGACTAATAAAGTGAGCGAGGGTATTCTTGTGAAAAAGAAGAGTAAGCGATTTTTAGTCCTATTAAGTATGTTGGGGTTAATGTTAGTCCTAGCGGGATGTAGTACAACACCAATAACGGAAAATAGTACAGGAATTTGGGATGGCGGTATCATCCTCAGTTTCTCTAGGGCTATTATTTTCCTTTCAAAATTATTTGGTGGGAACTATGGTGTTGGTATTATCATCTTTACCATAATCATTAGGGTTATTTTATTACCATTAATGATTTATCAAACAAAAAGTATGCGTAAAACAGCTGAAGTTCAACCTCAATTGAAGGCACTTCAAGCTAAGCATTCTGGTAAAGATGCTGCAACTGTTCAAAAATTACGTGAAGAACAACAGAAATTATATGCAGAAGCAGGCATTAATCCTGTTGCTGGATGTTTACCATTATTAGTACAGATGCCGATTTTATTAGCTCTTTATCAAGCTATTTTGAGAACGAACGTTTTGAAGACGGGTGAATTTTTATGGTTACAGCTTGGTGATAAAGATCCGTACTTCATCTTACCAATTTTTGCTGCAATCTTAACTTACTTTGTTTCTAAGTTGGGTGTTATGTCCCAACCTGAAGCAAACTCAATGTCAACGATGATGGTTTATGGTACACCAATAATGATTCTTGTGACAGCTGTTAACTTACCATCAGCCTTGTCATTATATTGGGTTATTACCAATGCATTCTCAGTTGGACAAACATTGTTAATTAATAATCCATTTAAAATTACACGTGAACGTGAAGAAAAAGTACGTCTTGAAAAAGAAAAAGTACAGGCTATTAAAAAAGCGAAAAAGAAAGCTTATAAGGGCCGTAACAAAAAGTAATTTTTGAAAACCAAAGTCCATTTAGTGGCTTTGGTTTTTTATTTTGGATATAATTACATAAAAGGTTAACAAGAGGAGGATTAAAATTGAGAAAATTAACAAAATCTAATAATAGAATTATTGCTGGTGTTGTCGGTGGTATTGCTGAATTTTTTAACTGGGACCCAACATTAACAAGAATAGGGTACGTTCTTTTAAGTGTCCTGAGTGCAGCATTCCCTGGTATTATTGTTTACATCATATGTGCAATAGTCATGCCAAATGCATCATCAAACTATAGATAACTAAAAATGCGTAACCAGAATATATCTGGTTACGCATTTTTGTTTCACGTGAAACATTTTAGAAAGTTGCTGTATCTGGATCTTGAGCATGACCAACAACACCATCTAGAGAGTTGATTTCTGCCATGTCTTCATCAGATAATTCAAAATCAAATAAATGAGTATTTTCTTCAATTCTGTCAGCATGAACAGATTTGGGAAGTGGTAAGAATCCATTTTGTAATGACCAACGTAAGGTAACTTGTGCAACACTGCGACCAATACGATTAGCAATTTTAACCATTGTTGGTTCCGTAAAGATAGCACCAGTTCCTAATGGGCTATAAGCTTCTAATTGAATATTATGCTTGTGACAATAATCAATTGTCTCTTTGGGAGTATCACCAGGAGCTAATCTAATTTGATTAATCATTGGTGTAATTGTTTGTGTTTCTTCCAAAATTTTAAAATGACGAGGACGGAAGTTAGAAACACCAATGGCTTTAATTTTACCTTCATTATAAAGATCTTCAAATGCACGCCATGTTTCTTGAAGATGACTTTCCCAATTATCTTCACGATAAGCAGCAGGATTTGGCCAGTGAATCAAGAATAAATCAAGGTAATCAACACCTAAATCTTTTAATGTTCGTGCAAATGCTGTTTGTGTTTCATCGTACGTATGAGCTGTATTAGCTAATTTACTTGTTAAAAAGATATCTTCACGAGCAACACCGCTTTCGGCAATACCTTCTCCAACACTACTTTCATTGTGGTACATTTCAGCAGTATCTAAATGTATGTAACCAGAAGCTAATGCTGATTTTACAGATGCTTTAGCAACATCACCACTTGGTGTTTGCCAAGTACCAAAACCAACAACAGGAATTTTGACACCATTTGCTAATTCATATGTGTCTGTTAATTTATTCATAGAATTAATCCTCCGAGTTTTTATATTTAGTATTTTCATTATAGGCTGAGTCCTATAGATTTTGTCAAATGAAAGAACTTTTCAAAAAAATCGTTCTGAAAAAGGGTATAGATAAGGGGTCAATTAGTGCTATAATATAACGATGATAATTATATTTGGAGGATGAACATGCCCATATTTACTGGAAAAAATGTTGATCAAGCTGTGAGTAACGGTTTGGCTGCATTAAAGCTTGAAAAAACACAGATTGAAATTAAAATAATCAATGAAGGTAAGTCTGGATTTTTATTTTTTGGCCGCAAAAAGGCAGAAGTTGAATTAATTGAAAAAAAAATAACAGAAAAACCAGTAAGCAAGAAAATTATTGATGAAAAAAAAGATAGTGTTACATCAAAGCCTCTAACAGCAGCAGAAAAAGCTGCTAGAAGTCAACTTAATGAAAAAGCAGTTCATGATGTTGGTTATTATTTGGCCGACATTACAGAATTAATGGGTATTGATACAGAAATTAATGTTCAATTTGAGCGCCGTCAGGTAACATATGATTTTAATACGAGTAAACAAGGATTATTAATTGGTAAACACGGTAAAAGTTTAAATGCTTTGCAATATTTAGCACAAGTTAATATGAATCAAAAAGCAGTTAGCAGAATGAATGTTATTCTAGATGTTGGTGGCTACCGTAAACGTCGCGAAGAAACGATTGAGCGCCTTGCAATTAAAGTGGCCAAGGATGTTATTAGAACGGGTGAGACGGTACAATTAGACCCGATGCCTGCTAACGAACGTAAGCAAATTCATTTTTATTTAGCACGAAATAACCGAATCAAAACAACATCGATTGGAACAGAACCTAAGCGCTCAGTAATTGTAGCGCCTAAAAATAAAAAATAGTCAGTAATAGAAGGGAGTCCCCACCCATGGCTTTAAAACATGATCCAGAAAAATTAGAAGATGAACTATGTTTTGCTATTTACACAGCACAAAAAGATTACAATAAATTTTATACAGAATCACTGAAGGAATTTAGCTTAACGTATCCGCAATATATTACGTTACTTTCATTGTGGGAAACGTCACCTGTTATGGTGAAGGAACTTGGTGCGAAGTTACATCTAGATAACGGAACATTAACACCACTTTTAAAACGTATGGAAAAGGATGATTGGATTCTTCGGACTAGAGATCCTGAGGATGAACGCCGTGTGAATGTCTCATTGACTGGAAAAGCTAAAAGAAGTAAACATAGAATTATGAAACAAATGTCGAATTGTTTTACTTCATTTGATATGACTGAAGAAGAATATCTTGGTTATGTTAATGAATTAAAAGTGATTACTAATAAATTAGAAAATCGCGGTATTCGTGGTTAGTGAATTAGAATCATCAAACAGACTTGTTGACAAATGTCGGTAAAAAAAGTATATTATTGGCATTGAACTTAATATTAGATAAAGTAGTGAAGGTGCTTTATCCACGTCCTTTTAGGGCGTGGAGTGGGCCCTTTTTTTGTTTGAAAAAATTTAAAGAATATGATTAATTAACTGCTAATAGAGCACTTGAAGGGAGTATTTAAAGATATGCCAGAATTAACAGAATTTGATACAATTGCCGCTATATCAACACCACCTGGTGAAGGTGCCATTTCAATTGTTCGATTAAGTGGTGAGGATGCCGTTCAAATTGCTAATAATGTATTTAAAGGGAAAAATTTAGGTAACGTTGATAGTCATACCATTAACTACGGACATATTTTAAATCCTAAAACGGATGAAGAAGTCGATGAGGTCATGGTCTCAGTTATGTTAGCACCTAAAACATTTACACGTGAAGATGTGATTGAAATTAACTGTCATGGTGGTATTGTACCAACGAATCAAATTTTACAATTATTATTAAGTAATGGGGCACGCTTAGCTGAACCTGGTGAATTTACAAAACGAGCATTCTTAAATGGTCGAATTGATTTATCTCAAGCTGAGGCTGTTATGGATTTAATTCGTGCTAAAACAGATCGCTCAATGAAAGTTGCACTAAATCAGTTAGATGGTAATTTAGCACGTCTAATCCGCAATTTACGTAAAGATATCGTAGATGTTTTGGCATTAGTTGAAGTTAATATTGATTATCCAGAATACGATGCTGGTGAAGAAATGACGACTAAATTATTGCTTGAAAAAGCACGTGATGTTAAGCAATATGTTCAAGAATTACTACAAACAGCGCAACAAGGTAAAGTATTACGTGAAGGATTAGCTACTGCCATAATTGGTCGACCTAATGTTGGTAAATCAAGTCTTTTGAATCACTTATTACATGAAGATAAAGCCATTGTAACTGATGTTGCTGGAACAACGCGTGATGTGATTGAAGAATACGTTAACGTTATGGGTGTACCTTTGAAATTGGTAGACACTGCCGGTATTCGTGATACAGAAGATAAGGTTGAAAAAATTGGGGTTGAACGTTCGAAAGAAGCGATTGTTCAAGCTGATTTAGTCATGCTTGTTTTGAATAGCAATGAACCTTTGTCTGCTGAAGATAAGCAGCTCATTAAATTAACACAGAATGATAAACGAATTGTTATCTTAAATAAAACAGATTTACCAGAAAATCTAGATCGTAAAGAATTAGAAAGTATGGTTGATCCAACGGAAATTATTTCTATTTCTGTCTTAAATCATGAAGGTGTGAAGCAACTTGAAGAAAAAATTGCTAACTTATTCTTTGGTGGAATTGAAAATAGCCAAACAACAGTTATGATTACTAATTCTCGTCATATTGGCTTGTTAAATCAAGCTGAGACTGCTTTAGATGATGTGATCACTGGGATTGCTTCCGGTATGCCAATCGATTTAGTTCAAATTGACATGACTAGAAGTTGGGAATTACTTGGTGAAATCACTGGTGATAGCTACAAAGATGAATTACTCACAGAATTATTTAGTCAATTCTGTTTAGGTAAATAATTGTTAGTAAATAGGAGAATATAAATGGACATTAAAACTTATGACGGCCCAGATTATGATGTAATTGTGGTTGGTGCTGGACATGCTGGTTCAGAAGCAGCACTCGCTGCTGCACGAATGGGTAATAAAACATTACTTATCACAATTAGTTTAGACATGGTTGCTTTTATGCCATGTAATCCTTCAATTGGTGGTCCAGCTAAAGGAATTGTTGTACGTGAAATTGATGCCTTAGGTGGCGAAATGGGTCGTAACATCGATAAAACTTATGTACAAATGCGTATGTTAAATACTGGTAAAGGTCCAGCTGTTAGAGCATTACGGGCACAAGCTGATAAACATCTTTATTCAAGTGAAATGAAACATACAATGGAAAAAGAAGAAAACCTAACGTTACGTCAAGGAACAGTCGATAGTTTAATTGTTGAAGATGGCGAATGTCATGGTGTTGTAACAAATACTGGGGCAAAATACCGTTCTAAAAGTGTTGTTTTAACAGTTGGAACGGCTGCTCGCGGTAAGATTATTATTGGCGAATTGAGTTATTCATCAGGTCCTAATAATTCACAACCTGCAATTAAATTATCTGAAAATCTTGAAGCTCTTGGATTTGATTTAGAACGTTTTAAAACTGGAACACCACCTCGTGTTGATGGGAATACAATTGATTACAGTGTGACTGATGAACAACCAGGGGATGTTGAACCTAACCACTTTAGTTTTGAAACACCTGATGAAGATTATATTGATGTTAAAAATCAATTATCTTGTTGGTTAACGTATACCAACTTGAAAACGCATGAGATTATTAATGCTAACCTTGATCGTGCACCTATGTTCTCAGGAATTATTAAAGGTGTGGGTCCACGTTACTGTCCATCTATTGAAGATAAAATTGTTCGTTTCTCTGATAAACCTCGTCATCAGCTCTTCTTAGAACCAGAAGGCCGTTCAACGGACGAATTTTACGTTCAGGGCCTTTCTACGTCAATGCCGGAAGAAGTCCAACAAGATATTATTCATTCAATTAAGGGCCTTGAAAACGCTGAATTAATGCGTCCGGGTTATGCGATTGAATATGATGTCGTGGCTCCTTATCAATTACGACCAACGCTTGAAACTAAATTAGTGAAGAATTTATATACCGCTGGTCAAACAAACGGGACTTCTGGATATGAAGAAGCTGCTGGACAAGGAATAATGGCAGGAATTAACGCTGGGTTACGTGCTTTAGGCCGCGAAGATTTTACGTTAAATCGAAGTGACGCTTATATCGGTGTTATGATTGATGATTTAGTAACAAAAGGGACAAACGAACCTTATCGTCTATTAACATCTCGTGCTGAATATCGCTTAATCTTACGTCATGATAACGCTGATTTACGTTTAACTGAAAAAGGATATGATATTGGTTTAATTTCTGAAAAGAGATTAGCTATTTTTAAAGCTAAAAAAGCTGAAATTGAAGCCGAAAAAGCTAGATTACAATCATTCCGTATTAAACCTACTGAAGATGTGAATGCATTCTTAGCAGAACATAATAGTGCCGCTTTGAAAGATGGCGTGTTGGCTAATGAATTTTTACGTCGCCCTGAGGTAACTTACGCAGACATTGAGAAGTTTATTCCAGGTCCTGACCATGAATTAGACCATAGAATTATTGAACAAGTAGAAATCCAATTTAAGTACGAAGGCTATATTAAAAAAGCACAAGAAAAAGTTGCGAAGTTAAAACGTATGGAAGCTAAAAAAATTCCAACAAATATTGATTACGATTCTATTGAAGGAATTGCGACGGAAGCGCGTCAAAAATTCATTAAGATTCAACCAGAAACATTAGCTCAAGCTAGTCGTATTAGTGGTGTGAATCCTGCTGATTTATCAATTCTTGCTGTTTATATTGAACAGGGTAAGATTGCTAAAGTTAATAATTAATAGTACAGAAATGCAGAAAAGGCACCAATCAAGTATACTTGATTGGTGCCTTTTTAACTTTTTATAATTAGGTTAAGCAATAAACTTAAAATCCAGCTGCAGAGATGATTGAAGCTATGTTGGCTGCTAAACTGACAGCAAATACTGACATAACAATCATGAAAACTAAAGCTAATAGAAGTTGTCCAATGACAACGCCGTAAAGTTTATCTATTTTAAGTGGATTTGTATCAATAATCATCGATAAAATGAAAGCAATACTCATGATAAGGGCCATTAAAGCATACATGAATACAGCAAGGCCTCTCATTCCAAGTAGCATGAAAAGCATACTAAGGACAGCTAATACAAGATTGATCATGAGGTAGTGTGTAAAGCGATTTGTAAATGAAAGTAAGGTATCACTCTTATCGCCTAAAACAACATTACGAACAAAAAATCCAATTAGTATGTAAAAGGCAAAAGCTAGTAGTGTTAAGAAAAATAATTTTGCGTAGACACTACTGTCAATTGTTGGCGCATAGGTACTTTGAGTGTTAAAGAGTCCTGAAAATAGACTTGAATTAACAGATTTAGCAACATTATCCATTATTAATTTTACAAAAATATCATTAAATATGGCGAATAAAATAATTGTCGTAAAGCCGAAATATTTATGACCATTTTCTAAAATTGTGGGATGTTTAATGGCATTTAAGAAATAAGACCAATAATTTGATGCGAATGTTTTAGCTTGTTCAATATTCTCATTTTGAGCTTTAGTATCTTGTTGTTGCGTGTATTGTTGTTGGAATTTTGTTGGTTCTTGTACGTTTTGTGATTGTGTTGCGGCCGTTTCTTGGGCTGGTTTAATGGAAAAGGCAAATCCACAGTTTGTACAAAATTTTACATTTTCTGGTTGTTGTGAACTACAGTTTGGGCATGTTTTCATGATTATTTCCTCCAAAGTTTAGTTGTCTTCAATTTTTTCACTAATTTTTTTAGCGGGTGTAATTGACTTGATTAAGAAGTCATCGTTATTAGAATAATTAACTTTAGCAGTATATCTAAATACTTGTGTTTTAGTTGAATAATTATCGTCACTATCAGTGAAATCGAACGTATAAGTAACATCATAAGCGACATCAAATTTATTTTTATCTGTCGGTGTTACTGATAATACTTTAGCGTCATAAGAGACACTACTGATTGCATCATCATCATGATAATTTTTAGCAATAGTCACCCATGCCTTGGCATCTGCATTGCTTGAGCCATTAACAAAGAAACTGCCTATTGAGCCATAACTATCATTTGAATCCTCATTAGAGTCATCACCATCGATAGTGTAGTCATCAATTTGGGTAAATAAATTGTCTATATAACTTTCTGCATCATCTAGAGTTAACATATTAGGAAAATTAATATTGAATAAATTGCTACTAGAACTATCTTGAAAGCCATTTTCATCTGTATTATTTAAAGTTACGTCGTTATCATCATCGCTACCTGAAATTTGGTATTCACTGGTAACGAGAGTGTTGTCTCCGACCTTTTCTTTAAGCTGCAATCGATTGTTTCCAGAAGAGGCAATAGGGCCAATTGTTGCAGAACCATCATCATCAGTTGTACCAACTTTTTTAGAATTAACATAGATATCAGCATTTGCGATACTTTTAATTCTAAAAGTAAGTGTACTTAAATCTAAATTGACGTTAGAAGTTGAACTAGTGAGCGTCTCAGTCGATTTATTATTTAGTTTAGTACCATCAATAGAGCCAGCTGCTTCTATTGTGTAGTTACCGGGAACTAGATTTGAGATTGTTTTACTGTAATTATCAGAGTCAGCTGTAGCAACTTTTTTATCATTCATCTTGATAACAGCCCCAGAGCTATTCGTTGATAAGTTAACGGAAACGGTTGAAAAGTCAGCCGTATATTTAGGGAATAATAACCAATGTTTACCATTTTCTTTTAAATGAAAATGTGTTGAAGTGCTTGCTCCATTGGTTAATTCGTTTTTAAAAGTTTTAAGAGAGTCTGTACTACCCCATGCATCTGATGCAGGTTTCATAGACTCATCAGTAATTTTTAATGCCGTATCCGATGTTGAAAAATAAGCTTCCATGTTTTTATCGGTTTTTAATGCATCTGTAATTCGTTCAATTTGATTTTCTTTTGAGTAATATTTTGTTCCAGCATAGTAGCCAACAACAATAATAAGAGCGATAATACCAATCAAAATTCTGATGAATTTTGTTTTACCTGAGATGGGTAATTTAGGATTTGCAGTTCGTGTTTGTGTAGGTGGCATTTGTTGTTGTGTTGGTTGAACCGGCGTAACAGGTTGCTGTGACGCAACTGAATTAACACGTAAATCAAAATTACAATTAGGACAGAAATTACCATCCTTAGGAACTTCACTTCCACAATTAGGACAGAATTTTTTTGTCGTACTCCCAGATAAATCATCTGAAGGCGCATAATAGATTTGTTCTTTTTTAATCATTGGATCTCCTTTTTAACTACCTTAATAATATGATTAACTTTGACTACTTAACTAAAAGTTACCAAATCTAGTGTATACATAGCGAGTTTTAGTTTATAAAATAATGGCTAACTCAATCGCATAAAATAGGATTTTAATCATTGGTACTTATGTATTTTTTTAGGTTGTTAGATGCAGAATTAGTAATACCCCCCGTGGCCTCCTTAGATTTAAATTACTAAATCAACGAATAAAGACAAACCTTAAACGAAACTTAAGTTATTTTATCAGCTTAAAAGGTTTTTGTATATATATATATATTAAAAAAAGATAAGCTATAATCTGTTTGATTGTTTTAAAAACCTTTACCATAAAGAGAACCTTTCTGATTAGGAGTTTAATATGCTTAAAAAAATAGGAATTTTAATTCGTGCTAAACGAAAATTATTGAATATGACCATTGAGCAACTGGCTGAAAAATCAAAATCTTCTGTTAGTTTAATTTCTTTGATAGAGCGAGGTAAGTTAGATAATATTAAAATAAAAAAATTATCAGATATTGCTGAAGCGCTGGATATGACGTTAGCTGACTTCTTTACTAATCAAAATTTAAAAGGTGTTGCAACGCTGGATTTGATTAATTATCTTGCTTCTTTACCCAAAGAAAAAAGAGAAGCGACAGCTGAATTATTGCTTAAAGTAATCCGTTTATAAATGATTATCATTAATGATTGACCATGCTATTTCTTCAATAGTGTGGTCAATTTTTTGTGCTTGATAGGCTGAGACTAAATCAATTTGTTTGGTAGGTAAATCTAAAGTTAAAATATCAAAATTGTGAAAATCAATCCTATGGTTACTAAAGTCATAAATTAAAAATTTTAAATCTTGTAATACCTTCAAATTATCGTGTATATCTATCCCATTCATAAATAAAATCTCCCTTACTAAAAAACTGTATAAAAAAAGCATTAGCTTTTATTAGCTAATGCTTAGATTACAACAAAAATAGTTAATTTATAAGACTGATATTAATAAAAATTAATTCTAACGATAGTACTGAGTTTTGTCAATATGACATAAATTAAAGGTTTATCCTTTTAAGTAGATTAATTAATTTAAGTAAGTATTGAAGTAATAATTATTTAAAAAGCTGTTGAAAAATAGACAGTAAAAGGAGCAACAAAATAACTATAAAATGACGATTTTTATGAAGCATTATGATAGCAATGAATTCACGCAAGAACGCATTAGGTAAAAAATACCATGGCGTTTTCCCGCCAATGCCTTGAGCATTTACACCAACCATTCGTGCAAATATTGCAGCACGAAAGATATGGTAGTTATTTGAACTGAATAAAATATGATCCCCTCTATGATCAAGATCAATTATTTTTTTTGAGAAACGCATATTTTCAAAAGTCGTTGTTGATTTGTCTTCTAGTAATGTAAATTCTTCTGGATAACCACTGTCGATGGCCCATTTTTGCATTGCCTGTGCTTCTGAAATAGACTCATCATTACCTTGCCCACCTGAAAAAATAATAATCGGGCGTTTACCGCCTAATAGTATTTGTTTGTCCGCAAAATTGGTAGCACGTTTGATTCTGTTGGCAAGTAGTTTACTAACTTTATAACCGTTGATTAAACCTGCACCTAGTACAATGATGTAGTCTTGATCATATTTTGGACGTCGTAAGCTATATAAAATACTAACAGACAAGAAATTTAAAAAAGCGAACATAAGATATAAGCCAGTCAACGAAGCAAAATTAAATGGTAATTGAAGATACCAAGGCCACGTACTGATTAAAGGTGTCACAAACCAGCGAATGATAAGAACAATAGCAAGTAGTAGTCCAAGCATGTTAGCTAATGAATAACTTTCACGTTTAAAGACTAGTCCAGTATTAATTAATAAAAATGGAATAGTTGCAATTGAAAGTAATATCAAACCTATAGCGCCAACAATGATAATAAAAACAGCGCTATTTTTCATAAAATTGATAGGGGAAGTAGCGAGTACACCTATTAAAGAAATGACAAATATATTGAACAGAAATCCATTAATTAATTGACGTGGTTCTTTGTGAAAGCTGATATACCAAATAGCTAACAATAAAATAGGTAGTAACAGTATTAGATAGTCCATATGAATTCCTCCGAAGTAATAGATAATAAACTAATTCTAGCATATTTTTGAATAAATAAGGTACTAATAAATTTATATTTAACCGTTTACATGGACGTTAACATATGATATATTATTCACATGAACAAAATATCATATGAATAATATATCATATAGAGGAGATGCTATAATGGTCACACTATTAGGTTCAACTGTACTCGCATTCATTTCAACAAATATCGATTATCTTTTAATTCTAATTATTATTTTTGCTAAGTATAAAAATAAACATGAAGAAAAATTAATATTTATAGGAGAGCTACTTGGTAGTGGGACGCTTATAGCAGTTAGTTTGATTGCTGCCTTTTGGTTAAAACTGATTCCTGAAGAATGGATCTTAGGATTTTTGGGACTTATTCCGATTATAATGGGTATAAAAATGTATTTTAGTGATGAAGATGAGGGTAATGAGGTCCGGGAGAAATTAGGAAAACCGGGTCAAGGCATAATTTTAAATGTAATTATGATTACTATTGCAACTTGTGGACCAGATAATCTTGCTATCTACGTCCCATTTTTCACGACATTATCTATTAGGGATGTACCTATTGTACTGATGCTATTTTTTATATTCTTATGTATCATTACATGGTTGAGTAAAATGATTACTAATTTACCTAAAATCCAAGAATTTTTTCAAAATTTTGGTAATTTAATCACTCTAATTGTTTATGTTTTCTTAGGTCTATATATATTATTAGAAAGTGGTACTATTCAGCACTTTATGTAGGAGGAAAATAATGCAACCGTACAATGAAATTCCAAAAAGTGAACTTGATGAATCAATTATGATAACTAAGCTATTGAATAATCGAATAAGATTACAATTAATCTATTTATTGGAACAACATGAATATAATGTAACTGAATTATCAAAGATACTTAATGTTGAACAAACAAACTTATCTCATCAATTAAGTTTATTAAAAACGCATCAAATAATTAGTCAGAGACGAGAAGGAAAGTTAATGTACTATCAAATTGACGATCCGCATATTATTGAAACTATGACAGCGCTGTTGCAACATGCAAAACACGTTGCAAATGGAAAACCTTATTAAATAGAAACGTAAGAAAAAGAGATTAACTTCAAATTGAAGTTAATCTCTTTTTTGATTTTTAAAATCTGTAGTGGTTACTATGGACCCTAACGGATTTGAACCGTCGACCTTCTACTTGCGGAGCAGACGCTCTCCCAACTGAGCTAAGGGCCCGAATAGCTTTATAATACACCAAATAGCCAAAATTAAAAGAAAAAGTTAGTTTTGCTTCTATGTATTTATGCCATTTTAAAATGTTTCACATGAAACATTTTAAAATGAGTAACGATTTTTAAAGATAAAAGGTTTCAAATATCACTTGTTAATAGTAGGGTAAAAAGCATTAAATACCAGTTTTTGATTAATGATGAATAAGCCGAAGAGTATAAGATTTTTGTTTTTAAATAGCAGACATAATCTTATGATGGCGTGATGTGAAGATATTTCCAAACATTAATAATTATTCGATTAATACTCTTTTAGAAGGAACAAATAATAAAATTCAGATTTCTAACGGACTTATTTCCAATCTTAGCAACTTTTATAGATTCCGAACCAGAATACTTTATATATTAAAATCCATAAAAAAAGGTCCCACTCACTTAGTGAGTGGGACCTTCATAATATTATTTATTAACAGTACCAGCAAATGAAGCAGGGTAATATGCTAATGCACCAATTTTAACATTTTGACCAGGTTCTGGAGCAGCGATATATTGGCCACCACCTAAGTAAATACCAACATGGTATGTAGAACCTTGAGCTCCCCAGAATAATAAATCTCCAGGTTGAGCAGCAGCAGTTGATTTCTTAGAAACATTTGATTCTTGTCCAATAGTATTACGGTTTAAGTTAATACCAACTTTTGCGAATACATATTGTGTGAATCCTGAACAATCAAAACCAGAAGGAGTTGATCCACCCCAAACATAAGGAGTACCTATGTATGCTTTAGCAACAGAGATAACTTTGCTTGCTGAGTAGCTTGCTGTTTGTGTTGTAGAGCTTGCAGCAGCAGTATTAGCTGTTGAAGTAGTATTAGAACTTGCAGCAGCAGTATTAGTTGTTGAAGTAGTATTAGAACTTGCAGCAGCAGTATTAGTTGTTGAAGTAGTATTAGAACTTGCAACAGCAGTGTTAGCTGTTGAAGCAGTATTAGAACTTGTAGCAGCCTTAGGTGTTGAAGTAGCATTAGAAGTTACAGCAGCTTTAGGTGTTGTTGTAGCTTTTGCAGGTGTAACAACTTTTTCAGCAGTTGTAGAAGCTACTTTAGCCATTGAACCTGTTAAGTTTAATGTTTGGCCAGGGTTAATCATTGAATTAGAAGATAAACCATTAGCATCACATAGTGCTGAGATAGTAATACCGTTTGATTGAGCGATTGACCATAATGAATCGCCGTTTTTAACAGTAACAGTCTTATTATTTGTAGTAGATGCTGCTTTAGGTGTAGCTGTTTCTACTTTAGGAGTTGCAGTAACTGATTTAGCAGCACTTACTTCTGCTTTAGGAGTTGTAGCAACTGGTTTAGCAGTACTTGTTTCTACTTTAACAGTTTTAGCTGGTGTTACTTTAGCGGGAGTAACAGTAGTACTTGCAGCTACCGCTTTTGAACCAGTTAATGTTAAATTTTGACCGGGTAAGATAAGTGCTGAGTTATCAGCAAATCCATTAGCCGAACGAAGTGCTGAGATTGAAATGCCATTTTCTTTAGCGATTGACCATAATGAATCACCATTTTTAACAGTAACGGATGTTTTATTTACTGAAGTATTAGTAGTAACGATAGTACTTGTTTTAGCTGAAGTACTTTTTTGTGTTGAGCTTGCTTTAGCGTTGCTATCCTTTTCAGGAATATTTAATGATTGACCACTTACAATAATATGAGAATTTGCGTCAATATTGTTTAAAGTTTCGATTGTTTTGATTGAAACGCCATACTTCTGAGAAAAAGCCCAAACAGTATCGTTTGTTTGAACTTTAACTGTTGCTGCATCAGCAGTTGCGTTAGATGCAAGAAGGAGGCCAGCGGTACCAACTGTACCGAGTAATAATGATTTAAGTGTGTTATTCAAGTTGAGTCACATCTACTTTCTTATTTTATTGGATTTATACTACAGTAACTATTGTAACCGGTTAGTGTTGCAATCAAATACAAAAACTATTACAACTTAGCATGATTTTGTAATATATACTAAGTAATGTTTATATATCAATGATAATGATGATTTATGTATTTAACTTATAATTTATTTAATTTAGTAAATCCCATGTGCAATAATGGTTTAGAACACTTTCAATATATTTTAAATTAAAATATATTGCCCCCCGATGTTACAAAGATATTACAGAAACCTTATGTTTCTATACTACTAGAACTAATTAAAACTATACCAGTCGTTTTACATGGTTGCAAATGAAATTTTAAGTTTTAATAGAAAGGGATTTCATTGTCTGGTATCATTTGAATTATTGGATATTGAAAGTCCTTAAATAGTTGGCGTATAATTAACTAAATAAGGGGATAAAAAATATAATGATTAGGTGGAAATATGAAAAGAATAGTTAAAGAAATAATGAGTTGGATTATACCGATTGCAATCGGTTTAATAATCGCGATGCTTTTAAAAACATTTGTTGTCACAATGGTACGTGTTGATGGGCCATCGATGCAACCTAACTTAGTTAATAATGAGCATGTTGCTGTTGTTAAAGTTATTGATATTAAGCGCTTTAGTACTGTTGTTTTTGATGCATACGGCGTAGATCCTGATGCAACTGAGGGTCAAGAGTATGTTAAACGTGTTATTGGAATGCCTGGTGATACAGTAGAATTTAAAAATGATCATGTCTATGTTAATGGTAAAGAAATTGAAGAACCTTATATTTCAACTTATCAAAAAACAGTAGGGACAAGGGTTCAGAACATAAATGCTAAAAACTGGACATTCAAGTCATTGGCTGTAGATAATCAATGGGCTAAAGATACTTCAGCTATCAGAGTACCTTCAGATAAATATTTTGTTCTAGGAGATCATCGTTCAGTATCTAATGATAGTCGTTACTGGGGGTTCGTTGATAAGTCGAAAATTCAAGGTGTTGTAAAAGTACCATTCTGGAATTTTAATAAGGCTGATCATAAATATATTTATTAATTGCATTAAAAATGCAGAAAAATAATTCGATTGAAGAGGAGATTTTATTATGACAAAAACACCAATTATTTTAGATTGTGATCCAGGACATGATGACGCATTAGCGTTAATGATGATTATTGCTTCACCAGAATTTGATTTACGTGCGGTGACAACATCCGCTGGAAATCAAACACCTGATAAAACATTTGATAACGCTTGTCGACTACTAACATTGATGGAACGGACAGATGTTCCAGTTGCTAGTGGAAATAAAAAACCTTTACTACAAGAATTAATGATTGCCGATGCCGTTCATGGAGATACTGGTGTTGATGGAACAGAGTTACCTAAATCTGAAATTCCAGCAACTAATTTAACAGCAATTGAGTTAATTGCAGAAACATTATCTAAAAGTGCTGAAAAAGTTACAATGGTTGTCACGGGCCCAATGACGAATATGGCACTATTTTTAGCTGTCTATCCTGAATTAAAAAATAAAATTGAAAAAATTGTCTTTATGGGTGGCTCAACGGATGTTGGAAATGTTAAACCTGGTTCAGAATTTAATATTGCCGTGGACCCAGAGTCAGCAAAAATGGTTTTAAATGACTCTATTCCAATGGTTATGGCTGGATTAAACTTAACTCATCAAGCACAAATTTTAGATTCTGAAATTGAAGAAATTGGTAAGATTAATAATAAAGTAGCGCAATCAGCCTACGGGTTATTGAAATTTTATGGTATTTACTATGGTCAAGAAAAATGGGGATTCGACGGTATTCCATTACATGACCCTTGTACAATTGCTTGGATGTTACATCCTGAATTATTCACAAGTGAAAAGTACCATGTTGATGTTGAGGTGAATGGTGATCTTACTAAAGGTGAGACAATCGTTGATAAATTTGATTTATTGGGATTAGAAAAAAATACAGAAGTCTTACTATCAATTGACCGTGCAAAATTTGTCGAATTATTAATTTCAAAACTTAAAAAATTTGATAAATTAGTAGGATAGAGAATCTTACAGTTGGCTTGTATTTCTGGCCTAAATACGTTAAAGTTAAACAGGACGTGAAACATCGTTTTGTTTCACAAATAACGGAGGGCCAGTCATATGAATCCAGAAGAATTTCGTCAAGCATTAGCTGAAAAAGACATTAATTTAACAGACAGACAAATGGCACAATTTGAAACATACTATGAATTTTTAGTAATGACAAATGAAAACCTTAATCTGACTGCTATTACAGAAAAATCAGACGTTTATTTGAAACATTTTTATGATTCTTTAACGCCTGCTTTTTATTCAAAAGAAATACAAAGCGAGCCCTTATCTATTTGTGACGTCGGCGCAGGTGCCGGCTTCCCTTCAATTCCACTGAAGATTGCTTTTCCGCAATTAACGGTGACTATTGTTGATTCGTTGAATAAACGTATCAACTTTTTAAATGAATTGGCGGACAAATTAGATATTACAGGGGTTGCTTTTTTTCATAATCGTGCTGAAGAATTTGCAGGTAAAAAAAGTTTATATAGAGAACAATATGATATCGTGACAGCTCGTGCTGTTGCAAGATTGAGCGTACTATCTGAATTGTGCTTACCTTTAGTTAAATTAAATGGTCAATTTATCGCTCTCAAAGCTCAAAAAATGGACGAAGAATTAGTCGATGCCGAATATGCTATCAAGCTTTTAGGTGGTCAAGTTGTGGCTAATCATGAATTTACTTTACCAATTTCAGATGACGAACGTCATCTATTAGTCGTTGATAAAGTCAAATTAAGTCCTAAAAAATACCCTAGAAAAGCGGGTGTACCTGGACGTACCCCACTTGTAAATAAGATATAGTCAGGAGGTCGTCGGAAAATGGCATTTTCATTTTTAGGAAATCGTAAAAATCAACAAGAACAAGAAGATGAAACGAATCAAACGAAGGTTAGTGACATTTCTGTTACGACTATTGTACCCAATCGCTTCCAACCTCGTCGTGTCTTTGATGATCAAAAAATTGATGAATTAGCACAAACCCTTAAAGAACACGGGTTATTGCAGCCTATTATTTTGCGAGAGTATGAGACTGGAAAATATGAGATTATTGCTGGGGAACGTCGTTTTCGGGCAGCATCTTCATTAGGATGGAAAAAAATTCCGGCAATTGTTCAGAAAATGGACGACGACCAAGCGGCTTCGATGGCACTAATTGAAAATTTACAACGTGAGGAACTAACAGCAATTGAAGAAGCAGAGGCCTACAGTAAACTAATGAGTTTAAACCACTTATCACAGTCAAAATTAGCTGAAGATATGGGTAAAAGCCAAGCATTTGTTGCTAATAAATTGCGTTTATTAAAATTAGAACATGACGTACAAACGTCCATTATGGCGCAACAGATATCCGAACGTCACGGAAGAGCAATGGTTAGTTTATCAGCTAGCAATCAAAAAAAATTATTAAAACGTATTTTAAAAGAGAAATTAACAGTGAAAGAAACCGAAAAGTTAATTTCAGCTAATAAAATTAAACCAGAATCAAAAGTGTCTGAAAAGAAAAACACGAAAAAAGGTAATCCTGATAAAAGATTAGTGATTAATACCCTAAAACAAGCGGTTCAAGTTATAGAAAATAACGGTGTAACGATTAAATCAAAACAAGAAAAAACTGATTCAGGGTATCGCGTTATTATTGATGTGATTGAATCAAAAAAGGAGGGTTAATCAAACATGGGAATTGTTATTTCATTAGCAAACCAAAAAGGTGGCGTTGGTAAAACAACAACGAGTGTGAATTTAGGCGCTTGTTTAGCCGAGCTAGGCAAGCGTGTTTTATTAATAGATACGGATGCTCAAGGAAATTCAACAAGTGGTGTTGGTATTGAAAAATCAACAATAAAAAAAGATATTTATGATGTTTTAGTTAATGAATTTCCAATTAAGGAGACAATTCTAGCTACTAGTCATAAAGGATTAGATATCGTTCCGGCAACCATTCAATTGGCTGGTGCTGAGATTGAATTAACACCGCAAATGGCTCGTGAAACAAGATTATTGGATGCCGTTAAAACAATTGAAGATCAGTATGATTATATTTTAATAGATTGCCCGCCATCACTTGGATTGATTACAATTAATGCCTTTACAGCTAGTAAATCAATTTTAATTCCTGTTCAAAGTGAATACTATGCTTTGGAAGGTTTAAGCCAATTGCTTAACACAATTCGTTTAGTTCAAAAGCATTTTAATCCAGATTTAGCCATTGAAGGCGTTTTAATGACAATGTATGATGCACGTACAAATTTAGGCGCAGAAGTTGTGTCTGAGGTGCAAAAATATTTTGCAGAAAAAGTCTACAAGACAATTATTCCGCGAAATGTCCGCTTGTCTGAAGCACCTAGCCATGGGATGGCAATTATTGATTACGATCCTAAGTCGAAGGGTGCTCAAGTCTATATGGAATTGGCAAAGGAAGTGTTAAAAGCGCATGGTAAATAATAAAAAAGGTCTTGGAAAAGGGATTAACGCGTTATTTCAGGATGAACTTGATCAATATGATGATACAAAAGAATCTGTTGTTCGTTTAAACTTAGCTGAAATTCGCCCTAATCCTTACCAACCTCGTAAAACATTTGATGAAGATGCCCTAAAAGAATTAGCTGCGTCTATCAAAAAATCAGGTGTCTTCCAACCAATTATTGTAAGAGAATCAGTCATTAAGGGTTATGAAATCATTGCAGGAGAACGTCGTTTCCGTGCGTCTAAATTAGCAGGACTAACAGATGTCCCTGCAATTATTAGAACGATGACAGAAGAAGCAATGATGGAAGTTGCTATTTTGGAAAATTTACAACGTGAAGAATTGTCTCCTTTAGAAGAGGCAGAAGCTTATAACATGTTGATGGAAAAATTAAACTTAACGCAGTCACAAGTTTCAGAGCGATTAGGCAAAAGTCGTCCTTATATTGCTAATTATTTGCGTTTATTAGGATTGCCCAACTCAGTTAAAGAATTACTCCAAGTTGATCAGTTATCGATGGGTCAAGCAAGAACATTGCTGTCACTTAAAGATAAACAAAAAATTGGGGCATTAGCTAAAAGAACAGTTAAAGAAAATCTAACTGTTCGTGAGTTGGAAAAAGTAATTGCCCAAATGAACGGCGAAATTAAAAAGAATACTAAAAAAGTGAACGAAGTTGAAAAATCAATTTATGTTCAACAAAGTGAGAACTTGTTAAAAGAAAAATTTGGAACACAAGTTTCTATCCAACAGAGCAAAAAAAATCATAAAGGTAAGATAGAAATTGACTACTTATCAACGGATGATTTGAACCGTATTTTGGACTTACTTGATATTTCACTAGACTAGGAGGTTAGTCAGTATGTATGACTTACATGATATTGTTGAAATGAAAAAACCACATCCTTGTGGGACTAACCGCTGGGAAATCGTGCGAATGGGAATGGATATTCGCATTAAGTGTTTAGGATGCGGGCACCTTATTCTATTACCTAGACGAGAATTTGAAAAAAAGATGAAAAAAATGTTAGAAAAAGCAACAACAGAAGATAATACAAAATAAATGAAAAGAGTGACGTCTAATTATGGCATTAACGGCAGGAATCGTAGGATTACCAAACGTAGGTAAATCAACTTTATTTAACGCAATTACAAAAGCAGGCGCGGAAATGGCTAATTACCCATTTGCGACAATCGATCCAAACGTTGGGATGGTTGAAGTTCCAGATAAACGATTAGCACGTATCGATGAAGTAGTCCCTGCTAAAAAAATTATTCATACAACTTTTGAATTTACGGATATTGCCGGTATTGTTAAAGGCGCAAGTAAAGGTGAAGGACTTGGTAATAAATTTTTAGAAAATATTCGTCAAGTTGATGCTATTGTGCACGTTGTTCGTGCATTTGACGATGATAATATCACACATGTTTCTGATAAAGTGGATCCAATGGACGATATTGAAACAATCAACTTAGAACTTGTTTTTGCAGATTTAGATAGTGTGACAAAACGTTATGCTAAAGTTGAAAAAGTGGCTAGAACAAAAGATAAAGATGCGTTGGCTGAATTCAGTATTTTACAAAAAATCAAACCAGTTCTTGAAGCTGGACATGCCGTTCGCTCAATTGAATTTGATGAAGAAGAAGAAAAATATGTTAAAGGTATGTTTTTATTAACGAACAAACCAGTTCTTTATGTCGCTAATATTGCTGAAGATGACATGGCTGACCCAGATGCTAATAAGTATGTAAAATTAATTGAAGCCTTTGCAAAAGAAGAAGGTTCAGAATGTTTAGCCGTTTCTGCTAAAACAGAAGAAGAAATTGCTGAACTAGATGATGAAGATAAACTTGATTTCCTTGAAGCTGCTGGTGTTGAAGAATCAGGACTTGATCGCTTAATCAGGGCATCTTATAAATTACTAGGTTTAGCAACTTTCTTTACTGCTGGTGGTGCCGAAACACGAGCATGGACCTTTAAACAAGGGATGAAAGCACCTCAAGTTGCCGGAATTATCCATTCAGATTTTGAACGTGGATTTATCCGTGCTGAAACAATGTCATTTGCTGATTTAGATAAAAATGGAAGCGTCGCAGCAGTTCGTGAAGCTGGTCGTTTACGTTCCGAAGGTAAAGAATATGTCGTACAAGATGGCGATATTATTGAGTTCAGATTTAACGTCTAAATAAAATAAGTCAGTAGGGGTTGTTAGTCATGTCAGAAGAAAACAAAGTCGAAGAAACATCAGTTGAAGAGAGAAATGCGACAGCTGCAGCAAAACAAAAAGAACATTTAGAAAAAGAAACGAAGTTACAGGATAAAGGACCCTTTGCGGGATTAACGAAGCGTAATGAAGATTATGTTTACCGTTTAAATAGTATTTTGAAAGATTCAAAAATTAATGATGAAAAACGAAATACGGTCATTGGTGAAATTGTTGCAGAACTTCGCACCGAACAGCATAAAGGTGTAACAGCAACTAAACTATATGGTCCTGTTAGTACAAAAGCAACTGATATCATTATGGGCCCACAGAAAAAAGCTGCAGAACCAACAAGTAGTTTTTGGTTAACAGCTTTAGATAATGGGTTGATGATGTTATTAATTTTTGCTGGTATGTACGGTGTTATGGGATTAATGAGTAAAACAAGTACGCAAGCAGAAGCTTCTGGTGCTGGTGGATTATTAACACTACTAATCACATCAATTTTGGGTGGTATTGGAGCAGCGCTCTTCTACAAAAAATATGGCCCAAACGTCAAAAAAGAAGACAAACCAGCTTTCTGGGTTACATTACTAGTATTTGTAGCCTTTCTTGCAGTATGGATTCTTGCCTACATGTTAGTGGCATTGATTCCAGGACCACTTAATGCATTGTTGCCAGCCCCTGTTTATCTTGTAATTGCATTAATCGCATTTGCAGTTAGAATTTACGTTAAACGTCGCTATAATATCAACCGAACAATGTTTTAAATTGATTGATATCTTGAAAAGAGTTCAGGTAAAATTTTTGAACTCTTTTTTGTTACAGTTAAAAACGATTATAGGTTAATAAGAATCGGACGATAACCTTGACCAATGTTGAGTTTATCTGGTATGTTAGTAAACAAAATAAAAGTAGAAAGCTGGTTTTAAAATGTCAAATTGGGAAACGAAGTTCGTTAAAAAAGGATTTACTTTTGATGACGTGTTGTTAATACCTGCAGAAAGTCATGTATTACCGAACGAGGTTGATATCAGTGTACAATTAGCTAAGAATATCAAATTAAATGTCCCAATTTTAAGTGCTAGCATGGATACTGTTACAGATTCTAAAATGGCGATTGCTATGGCTCGCCAAGGTGGCTTAGGTGTTATTCATAAAAATATGAGTATCGAACAACAAGCTGAAGAAGTCAGAAAAGTAAAACGTTCTGAAAGTGGCGTTATTATTGATCCTTTCTATTTAACACCGCAACATTCTGTTGCAGATGCTGAACAATTGATGAAACGTTACCGTATTAGTGGTGTTCCAATCGTTGAAACATTAGAAAATCGCTTATTGATTGGTATCATTACGAATCGTGATCTACGTTTTGTTTCTGATATGTCAGTCCTAATTGATAGTGTTATGACTAAAGAAGGATTAGTAACAGCTGCGGAAGGTACTTCGCTTAAAGAAGCTGAAAAAATACTCCAAAAAAATAAAATTGAAAAATTACCAATCATTGATAAAAATGGTCGTTTAACTGGTTTAATAACAATTAAAGATATCGAAAAAGTTGTTGAATTTCCTAACGCAGCTAAAGATGAACATGGCCGCTTACTTGCTGCTGCCGCTGTTGGTGTTACAAGTGATACATTTGAACGTGCTACAGCTTTACTAGATGCTGGTGTTGATGCTTTAGTTATCGATACTGCTCATGGTCATTCAGCCGGTGTTATCCGTAAAATTACTGAAATCAGAGCACAATTCCCAGAAGCAACTTTAATCGCAGGTAATGTCGCAACTGGCGAAGCAACTCGTGCCCTTTATGATGCTGGCGTTGATGTTGTTAAAGTTGGAATAGGACCTGGATCAATCTGTACAACACGGATTGTTGCTGGTGTTGGTGTTCCGCAATTAACAGCTATTTATGACGCTGCTGAAGTAGCTCGTGAATATGGTAAAACAATCATCGCTGATGGGGGTATTAAATACTCTGGTGATATCGTTAAAGCCCTTGCTGCCGGTGGTAACGCTGTGATGTTAGGTAGTATGTTAGCTGGAACTGATGAAGCTCCTGGTGAATTTGAAATTTATGAAGGTCGTCGTTTCAAAGTTTACCGAGGTATGGGAAGTTTAGCAGCTATGGAACAATCAAATGGTTCTTCTGATCGTTACTTCCAAAGTGGCGTAAATGAAGCTAATAAGTTAGTGCCAGAAGGTATTGAAGGTCGTGTATCATACAAGGGTAGTTTAGCTGATATTGTTTTCCAAATGGTTGGAGGCTTACATTCAGGTATGGGTTACGTTGGTGCTGGAACATTGAAGGCATTACAAGATGACGCACAATTTGTTCAAATTTCAGGTGCTGGTTTAATTGAATCACATCCACATGATGTTCAAATTACCAAAGAAGCACCTAATTACTCAGTTAAATAATAATTAAAAAGGCGTGATTTCTTTCAGATGAAAGAAGTTACGTCTTTTTTAATGGAGAGTTTTAAATTATAAATAAGACTCTAATGATTAATCATGATTTGATGCAAAATCATTGTATACAGTAAAAGGAATACGACATTAGTTAGAAATATTAATTTACTTAAAAATAAGTATCAATTGTGGAAGTATTTAAATTTATAGACTACACTACGAGTATAAATATTATAGGGGGTTACGAATATGTTAATTATTGATTACGTTCATGGGGAACAGCTACAAGCAACTTATAAAACGGCAGCAGCTTTTGTTGCGATGATGCAATTGGAAGTACCTGAGTTTGAAGATTATTATAAAATTACTAAAGTAACGGAATCTGGTAAAGAGATTGAGTTATCAGATAAAACAATGGGCGGTTTATTTAACTACTTATTAGAACGTGGATAATAAAAAATGGAAAGCTTTCGTTTTTTACGAAAGCTTTTTTTGTACTACTTAGATTAAGTAGATTTAACCAATTCTTTAAAGTTATCGTGTGTGATATTTGATACAATATACTATAAGTAAAGAAAAGTCAGGAGATATCCAATGAAAATTTTAGTTGTAGATGATGAAAAAGAAATCGTTGATTTAATCTCTATTTATTTAAAAAATGAAGGTTACGAAGCAATTACTGCTCAAAATGGACTTGAAGCGATTGAAAAATTAGAAGAAATGCCAGAAATCGGTGTAATGATTCTCGACGTTATGATGCCTAAAATGAACGGAATGGATGTCATTAAAGAGGTTCGTAAAACTTCAGAAATTCCAATATTAATGGTTTCTGCTAAAACAGAAGATATGGACAAAATTCGTGGACTGATTACAGGTGCTGATGATTATGTTGTTAAGCCATTTAACCCATTAGAAATTATGGCACGTGTTAAATCATTACTCCGTCGTAGCCAAAACTCGAATCCGGCACCTGATGTTGCACTTGAAATAGGACCGCTAATTATTAAAAAAGATTCTCATGAAGTTCAAACAGTTGAAGGTAGTGATATTCAATTAACTGCTTTAGAATTCGGTATTTTATATTTATTAGCCTCACATCCAAATCATGTGTACTCTGCGGATGATATTTTTGAACAAGTTTGGCAACAAGAATCAATTATTTCTGCCAAAACAGTAATGGTCCATGTGAGCCATTTACGTGATAAAATTGAAGCAGCAACAAACGGTGATGATATTATCAAAACCGTCTGGGGCGTTGGATACAAGATAGAAATGCATTAGTGAGGGGTTATTTTTGAAATTAACTGGTAGAGAAAAAAGTGAATTAATCGCGGAAGGATTCATCACGATTATTCTATTAATTTTACTGAATTTATCAATTTTTATTCTATTAAATCAGACGATTGCTTCAAACCCAGGACTTGAGAATGGTATTTTTCAAATTAAGACGGCATTAACTTTTGGGCCGAATGATTTCAATGTCTGGAGTTGGGGGAATGTTTTTGTTGCGTTCATGCTTATTGTGGACGTTGTCGTGCTCTATTGGCGACTAATTCGACGTTATCATCAAATGCAGTTACGTCATGTTATTTCAGAATTGCATTATATTGCGGACGGTCATTACGATCATCAAATTCCTTTTAAACTACAAGGTGATATGGCGCGGGTCGTTTCAAGTATTAATGCTTTGGTTCAAAGTACGATTGAATCAATGGAAGAAGAACGTCGAATTGAGAATTCAAAGGATGAGCTGATTACCAATGTTAGTCACGATATTCGAACACCATTGACATCAATTATCGGTTACTTAGGTTTAATAGAAGATAATCAATATAATTCGCAAGAAGATTTACTATCTTACACACATACAGCATTTGTGAAATCAAAGCAGATGAAGGTTTTAGTAGAAGATTTATTTGAATACACAAAAGTGCGACAGACGTCGACGCCAATTAATGCGATTAATTTTGATATGAATCAAATGTTAGAACAATTGGCAGCTAGTTTTGAACTTGAAGCTAAAAATAAAGAAATGACAATTAGTAGCAATACGAACCCTAACCCGTTAATGATGGAAGCTGATACTGAAAAATTAGGCCGTGTTTTTAATAATTTAATATCAAATGCCTTAAAATATGGGGCAGGCGGTAAACATATTTATTTAGAAGCAGAAAAAATTGGTCAGGAAGTTATCGTAAAAGTAACTAATGATGGCCCTAAAATACCTGAACAATCACTTAATCAATTATTTGATCGGTTTTACCGAGTGGAAGAATCTCGTTCACAAAAAACGGGCGGAACTGGATTAGGGCTTGCCATTGCTCAAAGTATTGTCACGCTCCACGGTGGGTACATATATGTTGTCTCAAATGAAGAGCTAACTAGTTTTGTTATTCATTTACCATTGGGTAAGAATATAAAATTAACTAGAAAGCAAGAAGAACAGTTGCAAGAATAGCTATTATTGGGTATTCTTAAATGAATAAGAGAAGTTAAGAGGGTAAAGAGAAAATGATATTTTTAAAACGTACAAAGAAATTCGTAATTGGGCTTATTTCAGGGGCAGCACTATTTACTGGGGTTTCAGCAATGGGACTTCAAGATGAGGTTAAATCTGTATCAGCTGCAACAACCAGTTCAAGCGCTATTAATTTAACAGCTAAAGCTGCTTTAGCAATTGATGCAGATACTGGACAAGTAATCTATGAAAAAAATGCTGATGCTGTTTTACCAATTGCATCAATGACAAAATTAATTTCGATTGATGTTATTTTAGATCAAATTAAAAGTGGTAAATTAACTTGGGATCAAAAAGTTAAGATTGATAACGATTCTTATAAAATTAGCCAGGATACATCATTATCAAACGTTCCGTTGAGTAAAACGAAATCATACACAGTTAAACAACTGTATGATGCTAGTTTAATTTACTCAGCAAATGGGGCTATTATGGCACTTGCTCATGAAGTATCGGGATCGCAAAAAGATTTCGTAACATTAATGCGTGCAAAGGTTAAGTCATGGGGAATTACAGATGCTAAGATTGATAACGTTTCTGGTTTAACTAATAGCGATATCAGTAAAGCTGATCGATACCCCGGTTCAGCCGCATCAGATGAAAATGAATTAACTGCCAAAGATATGGGAATTGTTGCTAAAAACTTACTTAAAAAGTACCCAGAAGTATTAAAAACAACAAGTATCAAACGTAAATATTTCGATAAAGGAACATCTGACCAAACACTAATGGAAAACTGGAACTGGATGTTACCTGGTTTAGCTAAGGCATATACAGAATTACCTGTTGATGGATTGAAGACAGGTACTTCTGACAAAGCTGGTGAATGTTTTACAGGAACTGTAAAAAAAGATGGTCATCGAATTATTACGGTCGTTTTAGGATCATCACACAAGAGTGAAACGGATGTAAGTCGTTTTACAGATACACAAAAAATAATGTCATATGTATTTGACATGTTCAACGTGGAAACAATCAAGGCTGGTACAATATTTAAAAACGCCGATAGTTTACCTGTATTTCATGGTAAAGAATTAACAACTAAAGTTATGCTTAAATCTAATCAAAAAGTTTGGTTGAAAAAAGGCGAAACAGTTAAGTCGATTATTTCAGCTAAAGTATCAGAAAATACTGATTTAGTTAAGAAAACAGGATTAGAAGCCCCAATTAAGGCTAATAGTGATATTGGAACGCTTAAATTAACTGGTAAAGATAATGCGTTATCTTATGTTGATGGCAAAAAATCACTTTCTGTTACAGGAACGAATAAAGATGCCATTGAAAAAGCTAACATTTTTGTTATTATGTGGCGTGCAATTACTAACTTCTTTGGAAATTTATTTTAAATCAATAAAATCATCTCTGATTTCTAGGGTGATTTTTTTGTCTATATGGGCAATTTAGTCGTGTAAGATTAAAAAAACATTAAAAAGAAAATAAAAATTTGTTGTTCGTGGACATTTGATGTATATTATAACGTATCGATAAAATTTTATAGTAGAAATAATTAATTTAGGGGGCACCAATTTTAATGAAAATGATTAAGAATGAATTTAAATTTGTTGGAAAGAATAGAATACTTCTAGTTTCAACAATTGTTATGATGCTTATTCCGATTCTGTATGCTGCTTTCTTCTTGAAATCAGTTTGGGATCCATATGGCAAAACAAGTGATTTACCAGTAGCAGTCGTTAATAACGATGAATCTGTTAAATATAATGGAACGACATTGGATGTTGGTGATCAACTTGTAAAAGAGTTGAAGAATAATGACCAATTGAAGTGGACATTCGTTTCTGCAAAACAAGCAAAACAAGGAATGAAAGACAACAAGTACTATACAACAATTACGTTGCCTAAAAACTTCTCTTCAAATGCTGCAACTTTAATGGATACAAATCCTAAAAAGATGAAAATCACGTACGATACTAATGCATCTCGTAACTACATTGGTGAAGTTATCAGTGAAACAGCAGCAAAACAATTAAATAGCCAAATTCGTGAATCAGTCACGAAAGCATATGCAACAGCTATTTTCGGCCAAGTTAAAACAATCGGTAAAGGCTTTAAGACAGCTGCAAGTGGTTCTAAAACATTGTCTGATGGTACAGTAACATTGAATGATGGCTTAAATAGCTACATTACTGGTGTAGGAACTGTTAATAATGGTGTTCAAACACTTTCAACTAGTGTTGTTCCATTAAAAAATGGTGTTCAAAAATTAGCAACAGGCGCTGGTTCTTTAAGTGCTGGATTATCAAAACTTAATAATAGTACAGGTACATTAGCTTCAGGTGTATCGAAACTAGATACTGGCTCAACAACATTAGCAAGTGGTGTAAAAGGTTATACTAATGGAGTTACTGAATTAAATAGTGGTTTGAGTCAATTAAGTTCAAATTCTCAAGCATTAAATGATGGAATAATTACCTTAAGAGGTGGTATTACAACAGTTCAAGCGGGTAACCAATCGTTAACTAAAAGCTTGAAGGAGTCTGCTGCAACTTTAGATACACAATTAAATAGTCCAGATTCACAAGCTGAAATGGCAAAATTAATGGCTGGATTTACAGCATTAGATTCAGGAATTTCTAAGTTGAATTCTGAATTAAATGGCACAAATGCGCCTAATATTGATGCTAAAAAATTAACAGCCGATTTAACTCAAATTGGAGCTAATACTAAACTTGTTGCCGCTAAAGCAACAGATGCTGGTTCACAATTGAGTGAATTAAATAATAGTCTTTATAGTACAACTAACGCATCCAGTGTTGCTGCACAACTTAAGGATGCGCAAAGTAATATGGGTGCTTTAGTTACCTTTGTAAAATCACCTGATTTTGCAGCTTTAGAGAAATCTAATCCAACGTTAGCAAAAAGTATTGCTGCTTCTGTTAATGGATTAGGAAGTAATCTTCAAACTGCTGGCACAAGTTTAGCAGCATCAGGTAATAATACAACAAAAATTAAAACAGATTTATCTGATATGACAACACCGTTGACTGATAACGGTGACAAATTAAAATCGATTCAAAAAGAATTAGCAGCTATTCAAGAATTACTACCTAAATTACAAGCATTAAAGGCGGGTGTTGCCGAGTTATCTGCTCAAGAACCACAAGTAACAGCAGGTGCTAAGAAAGCCATTGATAAACTAATGGCTGGATTAAATACTGTTAAAACTGGTTTAACGCAGACAGGTTCTGGCACAAAGGAAAGTCCTTATGGTGCTATCCAAGCAACAGACTTACTAAATGCTGGATTAGGTCAAATTATGGCTGGGTTAAATGGTACAGATAAAACTCCTGGCTTAATTCCAAGTGTACAAAAATACACTGCAGGTGTATTAAGTGCTAATAATGGTTCTAAAACATTAATTGGAAACAACAGTGCCTTAGTATCAGGCTCGAGTCAATTAAGTACTGGATTATCAACATTGAATGGATCAGTACCAACATTGACATCAGGAGTTAGTCAATTAGCTACTGGCTCAGGTACATTATCAAATGGTTTAGTAAGCTTGAATGAACAAGTACCAACACTTGTTGCTGGAGTTGATAAATTAGCTGCAGGGACTCAAAAATTAGATGATAACTCAGCTAAATTAGGTGATGGTTCTAAATCACTTAAAAAAGGGTCAAAAACATTAGCTACTGCTCTTAAAACAGGATCAGATACAGTTAATGGAATTAAAGCAACTAACAAGACAGCTAATATGTTTGCAGCACCTTCAGAATTGGAACATAAGAATTACAGTTATGTTCCTAACTATGGACATGCTTTAGCACCATATGTTCTTTCACTTGCATTATACGTTGGGGCAATCGTCTTTAACTTTGCATTCCCAATCCGTAAAATTTCAACTGAAGGTCAATCAGCAACAGCTTGGTTCTGGAGTAAAGTTGCTATTGGAACTGTCGTTGCCCTTGGTATGGCACTTGTTGAAGTTACAGGGATGCTTATGTTTGGATTACAAGCAGACCATATTGCTGAAACTTACTTAATTGCAACAGTATTCTCGTTAACATCGATGTATCTTGTTATGGCACTTGCTATGGCATTTGATAATCCTGGTCGATTCGTGGCCATGGTTCTCTTGATGTTACAATTAGGTGGCGCTGGTGGTACGTTCCCAATGGAAGTTACGAATAGCTTTTTTAATGCCATCCATCCATTCTTACCAATGACATACTCAACCTTAGGGTTCCGTGAGTCATTAACTTCTGGAATGGTTAGTGGACAAATTGGCATGAGCGTATTTGTTCTTGCAATCTTCGCTATCGTTTCATTAGTTCTATTATGGGTTGCTATGCAAATTCTTCAAAGAGTTGGACTTGCTGGTAAATCACAATTAGATGATAATCAAAAATTACAAGATTTAGAAAAATAGATTATTAAATAGAGTTACGCAAAATTAATTTTGCGGGCTCTATTTTTTTGATTGAATATATTTAGAATGGGTTAATTAAATTGAGGTTCTTAATCTTAGTCCTAATGGTCGTAATAATAACTAAAAAGCGGTATACTGTTACTATTAATATTTAAAACAATAGGAGGCCAAATTATGTTAAGTCATTTTGATGAAAAAAATGTTGAAGTTAACGAAAAAGGAATTCCATTTCCAGCTGATACACGTGTTAGTTTTGAAACAAATAACGAGTTCTTTACTGGTGTCGTTGAAAAACAACTAAAAAATTCGGCTATTATTAAATTCGATAAGGAATTTATTAAGAATGAAACAGCTGAAGAATTAAAACATAAAATTGTTGTTAGTTATGCAGGATTAGAATTAATTAAATAATCAGGATTAGAGATTAGCGTGCGTACTTAGCGCTAATCTCTTTTTTTAAATTAAACTAAAAGGGGGAAGTCAGAATGAATAGGTGGATCCAGAAATATCTAGATAAAGCTAGTTTGTTGGCCTCTCCCGTACAAATTGTTGTCTTTTACTATTTAGCATTGATTGTAGTAACAAGTATTTTATTATGCCTTCCGTTCTTCAAACAACCTGGTGCTAGTGTGCCATTTATTGATACAATATTCATGGCAGTCTCAACGGTTAGTGTTACAGGATTAACCACATTTCCGTTAGAGCAAGTCTATAACAATAACGGTATCATCTTACTAGAAATGCTTTTTCAAATAGGTGGTTTTGGTATAACAATGCTCTCAACGTTTATTATGGTAATTGCTGGTCGACGCATTGGGTTGCAACAACGCAGGCTAATTCAAACTGATATGAATCAACCGCATTTAAGTGGAAATGTTCGTTTAGTTTATTCAATTTTCGGCATTATGCTAGGGATTCAAGCTTTTTTTGGTGTGATATTTTCAATTTATTTATATGTACGTGATGGCTTTGAACATCTAGCTGCGTCAATTTTTGATGGCTTTTATATTGCAATATCTGCGTTAACAAATGCGGGATTTGACGTTACTGGGAAATCTATTATCCCTTATTCGAAAGATTACGTCTTTTTATTTTTAATTATGATTTTAATTTTTATAGGTGGTTTAGGATTTCCCGTTATTATTGAAATTTTAGCGTGGATCAAGGTTACGTGGTTCAAACCAGGACATAAAAAATTTAGATTTTCATTATTTACAAAATTAGCAGGTAGTTTTGCGATTGGATTTTTCTTTATTGGAACAATATTAATTTTCTTATCTGAACATAATGGTTATTTTGCACATAAGGATTTCGTTGAGAGAGTTATGACAGCTATGTTTTATAGTATTACAACGCGTAATGCCGGACTACAAATTAATCAAATTAGTGATTTTAATACGACAACCTTATTGATTTTTTCTATGTTAATGTTTATTGGTGCTAGTCCAAGTTCAGTTGGTGGTGGTGTTCGAACAACAACAATTGGGATTTTAGGATTATATTTGTTATCGTTTATTCGTGGACATAAGAATGTGAATATTTTTAATAGAAGGATTCATGAAAATGATATTCAAAAATCAGTAGTAGTTGTTAACCTATCGATATTTATGTGTTTAATCGCGGTCTTTATTTTAAGTATTACGGAGAATCATTCGTTGATTTCGCTGATTGTAGAAGTAACTTCTGCTTTTGGAACGACGGGATTATCAACGGGAATTACCAGTTCATTAAGCATTATCGGTAAAATGGTCATTATTATTTTGATGTTTGTTGGACGCGTAGGGATGTTATACATGTTAATATTCTTTGTTTCGAAAAAAGAACGGGATGAAAAGTATCGTTTTCCATCAGAACAGATCATTATTGGATAACTTTTTGATTAGAGTTACTAAATAATGAGTATTAAGAAACAGATGTATGCTATAATTTATATCGTTAAACCAACTTTATATTATTGGAGGACTATCGTGAAAGAAACAGAGAAACGCTGGCTCACAGTTCTTAAAATTGCGATGCCGCTTTGCCTGAGTTACGTCCCAATTGGACTCGCATGTGGTATTTTGTTGCATGCAGCAGGCTTCAATACGATATTAGCAGGATTAGTTTCCATACTTGTCTTTTCAGGTGGTGCACAGTTTTTAATTGCATCAATGTTGACGATTCAGTCGCCAATTCTTTCAATTGTTACTATGCTATTTTTCTTAGAATTACGGTATGCGTTATTAGGTGCTAGTTTGTCACAGTACATTCGAGGAACTAGTCGTAAGTTTTTATACATATTTGCGGCATCACTAAACGATGAAAATTACGCAGTAAACTATTTAAAATTTGCAACAGATAAAGAATGGAAACCAAAAGATGCCTTGATGGTTGAACATTATTCATTATTATTTTGGACGATGAGTAATATTGCAGGTAGTTTAATTGGTGCTGGGTTAAAAATTAATTTAAGCATTGTTGAATTTGCATTAACTTCATTATTTATTTACATGATAGTCATGCAACTTAAAAATTATCTCACAATTATTATTAGTATTCTTTCAGGTATTTTAGCAATTATTTTCATGTCATTGTTCCAAAGTACGATGGGATTAGTTGTAGCAACTTTACTAGCTTCCTTTGTTGGATTTATTATTGAACATGAAATTGTTAGAAAAGGTAAACGAAATAAATTATTAAATACGATTAAACCAAAAGCAAGTCGACATACAATAAGTAGAAAGTCTAAAGTTTCTGAGGAAAGTTAACTATGGAAATGACAACAATGGATCATTTTTTATTAATTATTTTATCTGCAATTGTTGCATATTTACCGCGATTTATTCCATTACGAATTTTTTCATCTCGAGAAATCCCAGAATGGTTTAATGAATGGATGAAGTATGTACCCGTTGCGTTATTTTCAGCATTAGTTTTTAAAGACCTTTTTATTGATTCAAGTTTTCAATTTGTGGGCGTAGATAACGTCACAAAATTAATAGCGGCTGTGGTTGTATTCGCAATCGCATATCGTACGAGATCAATGGGATTATCTGTTGTACTTGGACTTTGCGCTATTATGCTGTTGTCACTTATATTATAAATTAAGTAAATAAGAATTTAGTTTCTCTCAGGGACTAAATTCTTATTTTGAATAACGGTTGAAGGATGTTCCATGATATAATAACAGCGATATAAATATAGGGATAAGAGGTGTGGTTAAAATGAAAAAATGGGTATGGGGATTAGTTGCAGTTGTTATAGTAGGTATGTTTGGTGGCTACGGTTTAACGAAACATGCAGAAGCAAATAAAAATTATAATACAGCCATGAAGAACGGTAAAACTGCGATTCAAGATGCAGAATATACTGAGGCAGAAAATTATTTTGATGTCGCTTTAAAAAAGAAATCAAATGATGCGACTGCACAAGCTTACAAGACACAGGTGACACATTACAAGGCAGTAATTAACAAAACTGAAGATCGTCAGTATAGTAAAGCAAAGGATGCAATTAGCATCGTGCTAGCGGATCATGATGGATCAGCAGTCATTAAAAAACGAGCAACAAATTTGAAAAAAGAATTAACAACGGTTCTTGAAAAACGTGCGCTATTCATAAAAACATATAATGAAGCAATGAATTTAAATACAGAATATAGCTACACAGCATCAAACGATAAATTAACTGAAATCTTAAAAGATAGTAGTATTGATAAAAATTATTACTCAGATTTAAAGAAAAAAGCAACAGACTTACAACAAAAAAATGATAAGAATTTGGCAACGATTGGCTACCCAACAAGTAGTTCTTCAAGCAGTTCTTCAAGTAGTTCGAAAAGTTCAACACCATCATCTAAAAGTAGTGGTTATGGGTCGGAGTATAGTATACCAGAAATAAAAAACAATTCGTCAGCTACGTTGACGTCAGAAGAACAAGCCGCTGCATCATCGTATTCAGGTTCGAATGAATATACAACAAGTTCATCTAACATAGTAGATGGTAACGGTAAAGCAATTACAGCATCACGTATTAAGGCAGCACGAGACTCAATTAAATTTGCTGGTGTTAACCCTAACTCATTTAGTGATTCAGATGTTGTAAAAATTATTAAACAGGCTGTTAAAGAAACAACAAGTGTTAAAGCTATTGCAGCGCGAGATTACAAATAAATTAGTATTTTAAGAGTGTGATTCTAAATTTTAGGATTATGCTTTTTTCTTAACCTCCACTGAAAACGTTTACTTTTAATTTGGTGCAAAGTTATTATATAGTAGAAATAAGGGGGAATATGACATGTACTTAGCTGTTAAAGAGATTAAATATAATAAACTTCGGTATGGTCTGATTATTTTCACCATCTTTTTAGTTTCATATCTCATTTTTTTTTAACGGGATTGGCTTTTGGGCTTGCGAACAATAATCGGTCTTCAATTGATAATTGGGATGCGGATAACATTGTTATCAGTCAGTATGCGAATAATAATTTGGCATCTTCCGAGATACAAAAAGACTCACTTCCTAAGATTTCAGGGTCAAAATCAGACTACGCTTATTTAGGTCAAATGATGGGCGTTGCTAGTCGGAAAAACGAACCAAAAGCTAATATTAGTGTTTTTGGAGTTCAATTTAATCAATTTTTGAAGCCTAAATTAGTTCAAGGCAGAATGCCGCAGAAAGTTAACGAAGTAGTTGTTGATAATGGATTAGATGCCACTAAATTAGGCCAAAAAATAAAAATTAATAATGCGAAACAAGAATATAAAGTAGTGGGGATAACGACGGGTAATAAATACACAACAGCACCAGTTGTCTATTTACAATTAGCTGACTATCAAACGTTACGTTATGGCCCGGACAATCCGACTGAAAAAATTAATGCAGTTGTTTTAAAAAATTCAGCTAAAATTAAAAAAGATCAACAATTAGCGACATTAACAATGGACAAGGTGATTAACAACATACCGGGATATGGTCCAGAAGTGAAGACCTTTACGTTAATGATTGGCGCCTTATTTGTCATTATTGCGTTTATCGTAGGTATCTTTATGTATATTTTAACCATTGAAAAAACAGCCGTTTATGGCGTGTTACGTGCACAAGGAGTTTCTAGTGGGACTTTGGTTAAAAGCTTAATTTGGGAGTCGTCATTACTAGGTTTACTAGGAATTGGATTGGGTATTATTGCAGATGTGGCAACAGCGCTATCGTTACCAGCTGCCGTCCCATTTTTAAATAATGTCTTCTTAGTCGTAGGATTTTCGGTTATCTTATTATTGATGATCATTCTAGGATCACTATTCTCCATTTTTAAAATATTACGTGTTGATCCACTTGATGCAATTGGAGGTGTCTAAATGAGTTTAATGCAATTATCTGATGTTTCTAAAACATTTGGAAAAGGTGATAATAAAAAGTTGGCTCTTGATAATATTGATTTAGTTGTTGAGAAAGGGACGTTTATTGGCTTGACAGGTCCATCAGGATCTGGAAAAACAACGTTGCTGACCATTATGGGTGGATTACAAGGATTAACCGATGGAACAATTTATTTTAAAGATCAAGAGATCGGACAATTAAGCGAAAAAGAGCGAACTAGGTTACGATTTAATGAATTTGGGTTTATTTTACAAGGGTCTAATTTAGTCCCATTTTTAACCGTTTTAGAACAATTTGAATTAGTCAATAAAATGAAAACTAAAAAAGAAAGTCGTAATCCCGAAATGATGTTACGTGACTTAGGTGTATGGGACCAAAGAAATCAATATCCTGCTAGTCTTTCAGGTGGTCAAAGACAACGCGTTGCAATCGCTAGAGCATTATTTGGGCAACCGGAGCTCATCTTTGCTGATGAGCCAACGGCAAGCTTAGATAGCAAAAGAGCGAAGCAAGTTGCAGCCCAGCTAGCCGATATTACTAAAAAGACGGGACAAACGATTATTATGGTTTCACATGATGAAGATGTCTTGGCATATACAGACCAAACATTTTTTATGCGAGATGGACAGCTCACAAAAGAATGATTTTTAATGATAACGAAAAGAGAACCGCAATTGCGGTTCTCTTTTCGTTTAAAGTTTTACTATTTTAGTGGAGTCCATTTCCAGTTATTAACTTCTGGAAGATCATCACCATTTTCACGGATGTATGATTCATGTTTAGCAACCATAGCTTCCATTTCTTTAACAAATTTATCGCCTGCAGCGCCTAAGTTGCCAGCTTGTAAGACAGCATCTTTAGCAAGGTTGTAACGATCCATTTGGTTCAAGACACGCATATCGAATGGTGTAGTGATATCACCATTTTCACGGTAACCATGGATTGAAACATTGTGGTTATGACGATCATAGAAGATGTCACGAACCATAGCTTCGAAACCATGGAATGCGAATACGACTGGTTTATCAGTTGTAAAGTAACCGTCAAATTCTTCATCAGAGAAACCACGAGGGTCAATCTTAGGATGACGTAATTTTAAGATATCTACAATATTGATGAAACGAATCTTCAATTCTGGGAATGCTGAGTTTAAAAGACTAACAGCAGCTAAAGCTTCTAAGTTAGGTTCTGAACCAGCAGCAGCAATAACAAGATCAGCATCATCGCCCTTAGCAGTACTTGCCCAATCGATAACTTTCAAACCATTGTCAACAAGTTCTTGAGCTTCATCAGCTGAGTAGAATTGAGGACGTGGTTGTTTACTTGAAACGATTAAGTTAATAAGTTCTTCACTTTGAAGAGTCTTATTCATAACAGCTAATAAACTGTTAGAATCAGCAGGTGTATATTCACGGATAAATTCAGGTTTCTTATCAGCTAAATGACCAAGCATACCTGGATCTTGATGAGTATAACCATTGTGATCTTGTTGGAATACAGTTGATGTTGCAATAACATTCAATGATGGGTATTGTTTACGCCATGTTTGTTCTTTGGCTTTACGTAACCACTTGAAATGTTGTGTCAACATTGAATCAACGACACGTAAGAATGATTCATAACTAGCGAAGAAACCATGACGTCCAGTTAAGACATAACCTTCCATCCAACCTTCAGCTTGATGTTCTGATAATTGTGAATCAAGAACACGGCCTACAGGACTTTGCCATTCGTCGTTACCTTCTTTGATTGGTTCTAACCATTGACGGTTAGTAGCTTCAAAGATAGCATTCAAACGGTTTGATTTTGTTTCATCTGGTCCGAAGATACGGAAGTTTTTAGGGTTTTCTTCAATAATATCACGAGCGAAGTCACCGAAAATAATCATATCTTGTGCTGTAACAGCACCTGGAGTTGATGTATCAACAGCATTTTTCTTCCAATCAGGCATAACTAATTTTTGAGGATTAATACCACCGTTAGTAATAGGGTTCATTGCCATACGTTGGTTGCCTTTAGGTGCCATTTCTTTTAGTTCAGGAATTAATTGACCGTCTTTTGTAAATAATTCTTCTGGACGGTATGATTTCATCCATTTAACAAGAGCATCAACATGTTCCATGTGACGTTGGTCTACAGGAATTGGAACTTGATGAGCACGGAATGAGCCTTCGATTGGTTCGTTGTTCCAGACTTCTGGACCAGTCCAGCCTTTTGGTGTACGAACAATCATAACAGGCCATTTAGGCATTGTTGCTTCTTCAGCTGGGTGTTTGCGAGCTTCAGTTTGGATTGCTTTAATTTTTTCGATAGCAAGATCCATTTTTTTAGCCATTTCAGGATGGATGATCTCAGGATCAGTTCCTTCAACGAAAATTGGATCCCAACCCATACCTTCAAAGTATTTTGTTAAATCTGCATCAGATTTACGTGATAAAATTGTAGGATTTGAGATTTTGAAACCATTCATATCAAGGATTGGTAATACAGCACCATCATTAACTGGGTTAATGAAGACATTTGAGAACCAACTTGCTGCTAATGGTCCAGTTTCTGATTCACCATCACCAATTACTGTAGCAGCAATTACGTCAGGGTTATCAAGAATAGCACCAGCGGCATGAGATAATGAATAACCTAATTCGCCACCTTCATGGATTGATCCTGGTGTTTCAGGAGCAGCATGAGAAGCGACACCACCTGGGAATGAAAATTGTTTGAACAATTTTTGCATACCAGTTAAGTCTTCAGTGATTGTTGGGTAGATTTCTGTATAACTACCATCAAGGTAAGCATTAGAAACCATAACTTGGCCACCATGACCAGGTCCTTCAATATAGAACATGTTTAAGTTATATTTATTAATTGCACGGTTTAAATGAGCGTAAATAAAGTTTTGGCCTGAGATTGTTCCCCAATGACCAATAGGGTTAACTTTGATGTCTTCAGGTACGACTTCAGTTTGTAATAATGGATTTTGTTTTAAATAAAGTTGTCCAACTGAAAGGTAGTTTGCTGCACGCCACCAAGCATCAACTTTATCTAAATATGATTTAGATGAAAAATCAGTTTCTGTCATAGTTACACACTCCTATATGTTTTATTTGCTAAAGTTATAGCGCTTTCTATATGTTCATAATAACAAACATTAAATAAAAGTCAATCATTTAATTCATTGGAACGTACCAATTATTTTAAAAAGTAAATAAAAAGCCGTTAAATAGCCTATTTAACGGCCATGAAAGTATTAAATTTAGAAAATTTATAATGAAATCTCATACTTGAATATTCAAATGGGGTACCATTATCTAAGAAGAAAATACCATCCATTATACTAACTGGTTCAGTTGGTTTTAAATTTAAAAGTTTTTGATCATTTTCGTCTGATGGTTCAGCGTAGATTGAAAGCGACGATTTAGTAACTGATTGATTCTGAATATCCTCCAAATAATTAAAAATTGATCCTTTAACAATTGTTTGAGATAAATTAGGAACAATCTTAATTGGAATATAGCCTGTTTCAATCATAAAAGGCGTTTTTTCAAATAAACGTAAGCGAACAATCTTGTAGACAAAATCATCTGTGTCTAAGAAAAGATTGCGTTGTAAATCTTCTGAGGGCGCAATAACTTCAAAACTTAGTACTTTAACTTTAGGGCTTTTACCATTCATTTCAAATCCGTCTGTAACACCTAAGTTAGAGCCTTCATAATTAAAAACGGTTTTATTTTTTAAATATAAGGGATTAATGAAGGTGCCGGAACCGCGTTTTTTAAAAATAATACCGTCGTTAGCCATTTGGCTAAGAGCTCGTTTTACTGAACTACGACTAATTTTATAAGTTTCACTCAAACTACGTTCATCAGGGAGTTTCATGTCGGGAAATTCATCTGCAGCGATTCTTTTTTTAAGTTTACTAATCAGTTGTTTGTAAATTAATTCAGCCATACAAGAGTACTCCTTTCGTAGAGTCAATCTTCATAGTTAACCATAAGTTTTAATAGACGACAAGTCGTCAACTTTCCGGAGAGATAATTATTTTAGAACAAAAAGGTAAGAATTACAGACATTTTAGTAAATATTTTGTACAATGAAGACTATAGTTAAAGGAGTGTGTCTATTGGAAATTTGGCAAAGTTTTATTGAAAATATTAAGTTACGTAGATTTGTTGTACTTTGTGTAATTATGGGTGTTATTTTTCTTGCGAAAGATGTCATTAGCATTGTTCTATTAACTTTTATATTTACATATTTAGTAGTCCGATTGATAAATGTTATTCAAAGACATTCATCAATTAATAGTCGAATAATTGTTATAGGAGTATATCTGGCAATTATCGCGCTGCTTTATTTGGCAGTTACTAAGTATTTTCCTATTTTAGTTTCGCAAACAGTTTCAATGGCACATTATGTGATTAATTTTTATCGTCATCCAGGTAAAGATACAAATCTTGTGATGGAATGGGTACTTAAATCTATTGGTAAATCTCAAATTGTGCCACAATTAAAAAGTAGTTTTACGCTTGTATTTCAATATATAACGAGCATTGGTTTTATGGCAGCAACATTTTTATTATCGCTTATTTTAAGCTTCTTTTATACGATTGAAAAAGATCAGATGACACATTTCTCAAAAAACTTTTTATCAAGTGATTTTGGTTGGTTTTTCCAGGATATTTACTTCTTTGGTGAAAAATTTGTTAAATCATTTGGTGTCGTTATTGAAGCACAATTCTTTATCGCAACTGTTAATACAGTTATTACTGTGATTGGGTTGTACTTCATGCATATGCCACAGCTCTTGCCTTTAGGAATATTAATTTTCTTATTAAGTTTAATTCCAGTCGCAGGGGTATTAATTTCATGTATTCCATTAAGTTTAGTTGGTTATTCGGTTGGTGGCGTACGTGATGTGGTTTACATCTTAATTATGTTAATGGTCGTTCATTTATTAGAATCATATGTATTAAATCCTAAATTTATGTCAAGTCGGACAGAACTACCTATATTCTTTACATTTGTAATCTTGTTAGTCAGTGAAGAATTATTTGGAACGTGGGGCTTGATTGTCGGAATTCCCATTTTCACATTCTTCTTGGATATCTTGGGTGTGAAGTCAATTCCTGGATCTAAAGGACGGATTGGTAAAATTAAAGGAATAAGGAAGGATAGTCAAACTGATGGTAAAGAAAAATAAATTTTTAGCTGATTTTAGAGTGAATAGAAAAAATACAAATTCAGTTAAATGGGATAGTTTAAAAGAGCAATATGGCGATGATAAATTATTGCCACTGTGGGTTGCAGATATGGATTTTAAAGCACCTAAAGCCGTAACTGATGCTTTAATAGCACGGGTACAACATGGTGTTTTTGGTTATTCAACAATTCCTGATTCATATTATGATGCCTTTTTTGATTGGCAACAATCTCGCTATGGGATTGAACTGCATAAGGAATGGATGAGATTTGGAACAGGGGTTGTAAATTCATTATATCAATTAGTCGATTTAATGACGGAACCAGGTGATAGCGTCTTAGTTCAAACACCAGTATATTACCCTTTTTATAGTGCAATTGAAGATAATAACAGACGTATCGTACGAACACCTTTGAAACATGAAAATAATCAATATGAAATGGATTTTGAAGCAATTGAACGAGATATGAAAGCTAATCACGTTAAATTACTTATTCATTGTTCACCGCATAATCCAGTTGGTCGCGTCTGGACTGAAGCTGAACTGACACAACTCTTTGAAATTTGTCGTGAAAATAAAGTGATGGTAATTTCGGATGAAATTCATCAAGATTTAATTGTGGGAAAAAAACCATTTGTATCAGCTTTATCAATAGACGAAGGTCGTTATCGAGATAATATGGTTGTCGTTAATGCTCCCTCAAAAACATTTAATTTAGCTGCTTTACAAAACTCGCATATCATTATTCCAAACGCGCAATTACGAGCTAAGTACGATAAAATGGTACAGCGTTTGAACAAACCTGAGGGTAGTTTAATGGGATGTGTTGCTGGAGAGGCGGCTTATCGTTCAGGAGCAGTTTGGTTAGATGAAATTCTGAGTATCGTAAGGACCAATTATTTAGAAGTCAGCCACCAATTAGTCAATAAATTTCCAGAAATTAAAATTAGTGAACTAGAAGGCACATACTTGATGTGGATTGACCTTTCAGCATATGTAAATCCCAGTCGGATGAAAGAATTTATTCAGAATGAGTGTGGCTTAGCTATTGATTATGGACAATGGTTTAGTGAAGAAACGCCAGGCTTTATTCGAATGAATTTGGCAACTGATTTAGGAACGGTTCAAACAGCTGTTGATCAGTTGTTAAAGGGACTCAAAAGTGCAAAGCTAAATCGCTTAAATTAGACTATTAATTTATTTCATTTCAGTGTAAAATAAACCAGTAAACTAAAAATAGAAAAAGAGGATTTTATCTTATGGCAAAATTAGTATTTATTCGTCACGGACAAAGTGAATGGAACTTATCTAACCTTTTCACAGGTTGGGTAGATGTTAACTTGAGCGAACAAGGCGTTGCTGAAGCACAAGCAGCTGGTAAAAAGATTAAAGAAGCTGGAATCGAATTTGATCAAGCTTATACATCTGTTTTAACACGTGCTATTAAAACATTACATTACGCACTTGAAGGTTCAGACCAATTATGGGTTCCTGAAATCAAATCATGGCGCTTAAATGAACGTCATTATGGTGCATTACAAGGCCAAAACAAAGCCGAAGCAGCAGAACAATTCGGTGAAGATCAAGTTCTTGTATGGCGTCGTTCATACGATACATTACCTCCACTTTTAAGCGCAACTGATGAAGGTTCAGCAGCTAACGATCGTCGTTATGCTGATTTAGATCCTAAAGCTATCCCAGGTGGCGAAAACTTAAAAGTTACTTTGGAACGTGTTATTCCTTTCTGGGAAGACGAAATCGCTCCTAAATTACTTGAAGGCAAAAATGTAATCGTTGCTGCACATGGTAACTCATTACGTGCCCTTACAAAATACATTGAAAACATCTCTGATGCAGACATCATGGGCGTTGAAATGGCAACTGGCGAACCAGTTGTTTACGATCTTGATGACAAATTAAACATCGTAAGCAAAATTAAACTTTAATATTAATAAAAAACCTGATGACAATTTTATGTCATCAGGTTTTTTTGTATTAGTCAATAATTGGCGAAAAAGTCGGTAGTTTTAGCAGTTAAAACCAGAAAGCGCTTGCCAAAGCAAATAATATGTATTATATTGATGTAATCGAATACACATTCTATTTGATAAATATATCAAAGAAATGAAGGAGAAACGTTATGGCAAAAGTTATTACTGTTTTGGGCTCAACTAATATTGATAAGGTTGTTTCTGTACCCCGTTTCGCAACTAGCGGCGAAACTTTACACACACCAAATCATCAAGTTGAAGCAATGGGTGGAAAAGGATTGAACCAAGGTGTTGCCGCTGCACGTTCTGGTGCAAAGACTAACATGATTACAAAAGTTGGTAAAGAATTTGATACCTCAAAGAATATGAATGTTGAAAACTTAAGCACTGAACATGTGATTGTTTCAGATACTGAAGAAACTGGACAAGCTTATATTACTGTTTCAGCCGAAACAGGCGATAATATTATCCATATTTATGGTGGCGCTAATGCTGATATGACACCAGCTGATGTACGCGCACATGAAGCTGCCATTGCTGAATCAGATTTTTTGATTGCGCAATTAGAAATTCCAACAGAATCAGTTATTGAAGGTTTCAAGATTGCACGCGAACATGGTGTTAAAACAATTTTGAACCCAGCTCCAATGCCTGAAAATGGTGGACTACCAGCTGAATTATTAGAATTAACTGATATTATTACACCAAATGAACATGAAACATTCTTATTGACTGGGATAGAAGTGACTGATGAACATTCAATGATACACAATGCTGCGTACTATTTTGAACGTGGAATTAATACCGTAATCATTACAATTGGCTCAGAAGGTTCTTTCTACATGCGTGATAATGGTGAAGAAGGAGTCGTTCCAGCATTTAAGGTTAAGGCTGTTGATACAACTGCTGCCGGCGATACTTTTATTGGTGCTACAGCAACACGTTTACATGCTAATTTAGATAATTTAGCTGAAGCTATGCGTTATGGATCAGCTGCTTCATCTGTAACGGTGTCACATGCTGGTGCACAACCAAGTATTCCAACTGAATCTGCTGTATTAGCTGTTTTGGATGCTAATAAATAAATTTAAATTGTTGAATGGGAGATAAATTATGCGTAAAACTAATCTTTTGAATACAAAATTATCAAATGCTATTTCTGAAATTGGACATACACAATGGTTAACAATTGGTGACTCAGGCCTACCAATTAAGGATGATGGACGTAAAATTGATCTTTCAATCGTACGTGGATTACCATTATTTATTGATGTTTTAGCTGCAACACTTTCTGAAATGAAAATTCAAAAAGCTTTTTTAGCTGAAGAAATTAAAACGGTTAATCCTGAACAATATGCTGCTATCAAGGCTTTATTAGATGATGATGTTGAAGTTGTTTTCATTTCACATGATGAATTGAAATCGATGAGTCGTGATGATAATAATATTGCTACAGTACGAACAGGTGAAATCACACCATTTTCAAATATCGTTTTGGAATCAAATGTTGATTTTGAAGGCGAAGCAATTAAATAGTTATTAATATAAGGATAGGATGATATAAAAATGAATATGTTAGGATTATTTTTCTCACTTTTAGCAATTATTGGTTGGAGTGCATATCCAACTTTAGTATCATATTTTGGCGGTAAACCAGTTCAAGGTATTTTTGGAGCAACATGGGGAACTTTGATTGTTGCAATCGTCCTTTCATTAGTCATGGGAATGCCCATGTTACAAGGTTCTAATTTTTGGTTAGCATTTTTCTCAGGGGCAGCTTGGGCCTTTGGAAATGTTTTAACTATTATGGCTTTTGGGATGAAAGATCAGGATGGAAATGCTTTAGGTTCTGCTAAAGCAATGCCAATCTCAACAGCTTTCCAAATTACAGCAAATGTAGTTTGGGGTGTTGTAATGCTTGGTAACTGGGGTCCAGTTTCATCAAAATTATATGGATTCATCGCTGTATTTGTTATCTTGGTTGGAGCTTATATGACAACTTATCAAGAAAAGAAATCAGCTGGAAATAAAGAACTACTTACAAAGGCAGTTGGTGTCTTATTGATTGCCCAAGTTGGTTATTCATTATATGGTATCCTTCCACAATATACTAAAAATACTGATGGTATGCATATGTTTTTAGCACAAGCTATCGGGATGGCAGCATTTGGATTAATTCTTGGAATTTATGAATTAACGAAAAATAAAAATAACATTTTTACACAAAGTGTTACGTACAAACAAATTTTTTCTGGTTTCTTCTTTGCAATGGCAGCATTGGGTTATTTAGTTTCAGCTCAACCTGCAATGCTTGGATTGGCAACTGGATTCGTCCTTTCACAAGTTTCAATTGTTGGAGCAACGATTTCAGGAATTGTCGTTATGCGCACTAAAAAAACGGGTAAAGAATGGTTAGTTATTATTATTGGTCTTATACTAATTGTAATTGCGGCTTCTGTAACAGTTTTCTTAAAAAACTAGATAAAATTAATTTTAAAACCTTGATAACAATACTATGTTATCAAGGCTTTTTGTTATTATTTGATTTAAAATGTCATAAAATGATAAAAAAATAAACATTAACTAGAACTCACTATGATATTTAAAACCTACTTTCCGATTCAAGTTATAAAAGTCAAAATAATTGTAATTATCAGTTTAGGTGCTAGGATTGGACTTATAAATAAGATAATAGGAGGAATCATCATGGGGGATTTAACAACAAATGAAGGTCAAACATGGGCGAATAATCAAAATTCACAAACAGCTGGGGCTCGTGGACCGGTTTTAGTTCAAGATTACCAATTACTAGAAAAATTGGCACATTTTAATCGAGAACGTATTCCAGAAAGAGTGGTCCATGCAAAAGGGGCAGGGGCTAAAGGCTATTTTGAATTAACTAGAGATATGAGTGATTATACTATGGCAGGTCTTTTCAATGGTTTGGGCAAGAAAACGCCAGTCATAACCCGTTTTTCACAAGTAGCTGGTGAGGCAGGTTATCCGGATACTTATCGAGATGTACGAGGATTTGCAGTAAGATTTTATACAGATGAAGGTAACTACGATATTGTGGGTAATAATACGCCCGTTTTCTTTATTAATGATGCTTTGAAATTCCCAGATTTTATACATTCCCAAAAGCGTGACCCAAAAACGCATGCTAGAAGTCAGGATATGCAGTGGGATTTCTGGTCGTTATCACCTGAAACAGTTCACCAAGTAACAATGCTTATGAGTGATCGTGGGATCCCTGCTAGTTACCGAATGATGCACGGTTATGGAAGTCATACTTTTAAATGGGTAAACAAGCAAGGTGAACAATTTTGGGTTAAATATCATTTCAAAACAAACCAAGGTGTTCATAATTTAAGTAATGAGGTTGCTGAAGAATTAAGAGGAAAAGATTCTGATTACTTACAAAATGATTTGTATAATGCGATTGAGGATCAAGATTACCCCAGTTGGACAGTAGCCGTACAAATTGTGCCTTACAAAGCAGGATTAGCCTATCCGCAAGATATCTTTGATGTTACGAAAGTTATTTCGCAAAAGGACTATCCATTAATTGAAATTGGCCAAATGGTTTTAGATGAAAATCCAAAAAATAATTTTGAAGATATTGAAGAATTAGCATTTTCACCAGCTAACTTCGTTCCAGGAATTGAAGCCTCACCAGATAAATTACTCCAAGGACGCTTATTTGGTTATAAAGATGCTGCAAGATATAGATTAGGTGCTAACTATGAACAATTGGCAACTAACCGTCCTAAAAATGAGGTTCATAATTATGAACGAGATGGTTTAATGGCGCAAAATCAGAACGGTGATGTTAACTATGAGCCCAACAGTTTAGGTGGACCTGAAGAAAATCGCCATGCAGAAGTTCATGGTGATACATTGGATGGAAAAGTAGGCAACTATTCAGTAAATGAGGATTATTATACTGCTGCCGGTAAATTATATCGATTGTTACCTACTGATGAAAAAGCACGTTTAATTGAAAATATTAAATTAAATCTGGGACAAGTTAAAGATATTGAGATAAAGATTCGTGAAACTAAACAGTTTTATCAAGCTGATAAGGAATACGGAACACGTGTCGCAGAAGCATTAGGGTTAGAACTAAGCTTAATTAAATAATTCTTTCGGTGTATTAAAATGTTTAACAAAAAAAAGGAATAAATCACTGTAATCAAACAGCGATTTATTCCTTTTTTTTGTGTTGTTTACATGCCGTGTTCTAAAAGATACTTGTAAGAAATATCTGATAAATCGGGTGAGATACGGACACGATGCAAGGTGAATAGTCCTTGGCTTTCATTAGCGAGTCCTGGTAATGTCGTTAGACCAAGTTTGTAGCCTGCATCTTTAGCAAGTTTAGCGGTCTGGTTATTGAAGCGACCAACTGGATAACAAATAATTGATGTCTCTTGATGAAATTTATTGTTTAGCCATTTTTTCGAATTCTTAAATTCAAAAGTTTGTTGTGCATCGGTCATCTGATTAAGTTCCTCATGATGGACAGTATGACTTTGAATACTTACTAAACCTGATTTTCGCATCTCGTTCATTTGTGGCATAGTTAGTTTGTTTATGTGGCCAAAGTGGCTTGTAATATAGTTGATGGTTGCTTTTTGATGATATTTTTTGAGAGCAGGATAAGCTTTTTCATAGTTATCCTTGTAACCATCATCAAAAGTAATCCAAACAATTTTATTAGCAGGTTTTTTATGTGTTTTAAAAACTTCGATAGCTTCAGCAGGTGATAACGTGTAGTAACCATTTTTTTTAAGCCACTGCATTTGATGGGCAAATTGTGCTTCAGGAATACGAAGTGAATTTCCAACAGAAATACTATGATACATTAAAATTGGAAATTCGGTCTGGCCCTTAAATGATTTCCAATGCGAACTGTCTATTTTAGTATTTGAAATGAGCTTATTTTTCTTAATAGTTTTCTTGGGTAAAGATGAACTTACCTTTTTAGAGCTATTTTTTTGGTGATTAGTATTGGAAACGGAGTGAGAATTTTGAATGAAAAAGAATAATGAACCAATAGAGACGATTAGGACTAAGAATAATAAGATAAACCAACCTTTTTTATGTTTTAACATGATGAACTCCTTTTATGAGAAACGATACTATCTAATTTACCACGCTAAGGTAGTAAGATTCAATTTTTACGCGGATAAAGTCAATAAATGTAAAAAAAGGTAAGGCTATGATAGTATAAAGTACATATTAAATATTTAATTGGGGGAAAATATGCGTAGAACATTTCATTTTTTAAATCAAAGTTATAAGGAATTTTTTCAACACTGGAAATTGTATTTTATTTTAGTAGTTGTTACTAATTATATTTTATCTGCAGTGGTACAACCAATCTTAACTTGGGTGGTAAGCCAGATACTTAGTAGTAACCAAGTCGAATATTTAACCTATACTAACATTATTTCGGTTATTGAGGATAAACCTATATTATTAATTGAGTTTATCCTTGTTATATTAGTTATATTAAGTATTGTTTATATTCAAATGTCTTTCATGATCAGGGGTATTCAAGCTATTCGTTATGATTTAAAAATTGAATTTAAGTCATTATTAAAACAATCAATTCATGACGTTTTAGAGTTACGTCCTTTAACAGCGTTGCTCGTTATTTTTTACTTCGTTTTAATTTTACCATTTGGACAAGTCTTATTTACATCTACTTTATTAAATAAGGTGACTATTCCAGATTTTATTCTTCAAGATATGTGGACAAGTCCAGCTATCTGGGGCCCAATACTTTTAGTCTATGGTGTAGCATTTTTCTTCTCTATCCGATTAATTAGTTTTATTCCAACTATGTTGTTTAGTTCAGAAAAAAGAATCGGTCATTTAATTAAACAAAGTTGGGAAGCTGGACGTGGCAAATTTTGGATAACCGTCACAAAAGGATTAGTAATTACGGCTTCTATAGCTTTTATATCAGGAATTGTTCAAATTAGTTTGTTCCTAATTCAGAACTATGTAGATAATCATTTTCAAAATCAAGCATTTATGATTGTGATGTTTAATCTGTTTATTTTGGAAATTTTAGGACAAATCGTATTAGCTTTAAGTGTGACTATGTTGTTAGGTATTGCGCTAGATGTTTTTGAAGAACAACAACCGCATTTGAAACCCGTTCAAGAAACATTCTATAAAGAGAAACGCTTTATTAAATTACAGAAAGTTAGTGTCGTTGTTCTCCTGATACTAGTTGCAGGGACAGCTTCTATTTATAATTATGTTTACTTAAAGGGGATGCTAAATGACTATCCAGTTCTTATTTCTCACCGTGGAGTTGATGATGGAAATGGTGTACAAAATACCATTCCTGCCTTAGAAAAAACAGCTAAAGAGAAACCTGATTACATCGAAATGGATATTCAAGAAACAAAAGACCATAAATTTGTTGTTATGCATGATCCAAATTTGGAAAATTTAGCGAATGTTAATCGGACAGTACATGATTTAACATTATCCGAGTTAACAGCATTAACTGTTCGTGAAAATGGTTATTCAGCTAAAATTCCAAGTTTCGATGAATATTTAAAGGCAGCAGAGAAGAATCATCAAAAATTATTAGTTGAAATCAAAGTATCTCCGCAAGATAGTCCCAATATGACTAAAAACTTTGTTAAAAAATATCAAAAAAGACTATTAGCTGATAAGGATCGAATTCATTCTTTAAGTTATGATGTTGTTTCACAAGTAAAAAAACAAGCACCAAAGCTTTATATCAGTTTTATTATTCCATATAATATATCATTTCCAGAAACACCAGCAAATGCGTACACTATGGAAGCTACAACTCTAGATGACTCATTTGTGAGCAAGGCACATGATAAGAACCAGGATGTCTATGCTTGGACTGTAAATGATGAAACGATTATGCAAAAGATGTTATTTATGAACGTTGATGGTATTATTACGGATGACTTTGGTACACTTAAACAAGTTGTTCAAGCTAATAATGATCATCCAAGTTATGCAAGTAAATTATCAATATTCTCAAATAGATTAACGGGAATTAGCATAACAATCGATAATTAAATTAGTTAGGTTAGGAAACATAAATTAGAAAAGATTACTATAGATTAGTAGTCTTTTTTAATTTTGTCTAGATGTTAACGTTTACACTATTTAGGTGGCATGCTATGCTTAAGTTGCTACTAAACTGAAATCAGAGGAGTGTCTAGTAAGTATGATTAAAATTATCGCATCAGATATGGACGGCACGTTATTAAATAATGAAAATAGTATTTCGAAGGGTAACGCAGCGGCTATTAAGAAGGCTCAAGAAATGGGAGTGACTTTTGTTGTTGCCACTGGACGAAGTTATGATGAGGTAAAACCCTTAATTGACGCAGCAGGTATTAGTGCACCGATGATTAATTATAATGGGGGCGCTACGGTAACTGAGGAAGGCAAACAAATTAATAGTTTTCCAATATCAAAAAAAGAGGCACAAAAACTCATTAAATTTTTGAAGAATGAACATGCCTTTTTCAAAGTTATGACGTCAAAAGGTGTTTATTCAGATGATCCTCTTAAATATGATGAAGCGGTTATCAAATTAAACTTAAATCCTATTCATTATATAGACGATTACAGTGAAATTATTGATGATTCTGAAATAGATTTGTTTAAATTTCTTATTCGAAAAACGGATGAATCAGATGACTTATCTGTTTTAAAAAATAAAATTGAAGAAAATGAAACACTCATTGTGACTTCTTCAGGGGATAATAATCTTGAAGTTAATCATGTTAATGCACAAAAAGGGATTGCGTTGAAAAAATTTGCTGATAGTATGGGTATTCCTATGTCAGAAGTGATGGCAATTGGCGATAATTTGAATGATATATCGATGTTAAAAGCTGCAGGTATCAGTTATGCAATGGAGAATGGTCATCAAATTAATAAAGATATTTCTAATCATCATGCAAAAAAGAATGATGAAGATGGTGTTGGATTAGCTATTTTAGAACAATTAGCTCAAAAATAAGACAAAAGGACTAAATCCCATTTACGGGATTTAGTCCTTTTGTCTTAATATTTAATCAGCAATTAAATCACCAGCAGTTGGGCCAGCATCTAATTTGTAAATACGTTCAACATCAATGATGACAGCATAGTACATTTTTGGTAAATGGCGTTCTTCACCAAATTTAACAGCATCGTCAAAAATTTTACCGGAATCAATTAAATGTGCTGTGCCTTCAAACCGGAAGCCTTTTAGATTAGGACGATCTATAACAGCAACAGCTGCACGGCCATTATTTTGAAGATTGTGTAATGCATGTTTAGCTGTTTCTTCATTATAAATCAAATGCGTATCATCAAAAACACGCATTGATCCTTTAGGACCAACTTGTGGGAACCCATTTTCATCTACGGTTGAAAGAAAATTAAGTTGTTCAGGAATCATTTTTTTCATATCTTCTGTTAATTTTGCCATTATAAAATCTCCTTTTTATTTACTTATTATAAGTAAAACTTATCATGATTAAGGTATATTGGCAAAATATTAGCTTTACAAAAAACTTGCAAATAGGGCTAAAAAAACTATACTTATATGAGTCTAATAGTGATTTCTAAAAGGACTTCGAAGAAAGACGCTAAAGTGATATGTATAGATTATTAATTTTAACAGTACTAATGAGTCGTAATATGTCAGGATATAAGTTACGATTGGTATTGGAAAAATGGTCGTCCATGATTCTAAATGGAATGAAACTTATTGCTTTAAAATATGTGGTATGAATTATATTGGTGTAGTGGAGCAAATTAAAGATATACAAAAGGAGAATAAAAAATGAAAAAAGCAACAAATCGTTGGGTAGCATTGTTCGCTATGAGTTTAGGTGTTTTTATGGGCCTTTTAGATGTTACTGTTGTAAATGTTGCTTTACCAAGTATGGCAGTTGATTTTAAAACAACATTTAGTGATTTACAATGGATATTAAATGCATATACGTTAATGTATGCAGTCAGTTTATTAATTGTTTCAAAATTAGGTGATATGTTTGGACGAAAAAAAGTCTTCATCGCTAGTACAATTTTGTTTACGATTGCATCTGTTGTAAATGGGCTTGCACCAAACTTATTAGTTCTTGATTTTGGTCGAGCAGTTCAAGCAATTGGTGGTTCAGGAATGATGAGTTTATCAATGGCGTTAGTTGCGTCTAACTTTGAAGGCCGAGAACGTGGGACAGCACTTGGTATTTTAGGATCAGTTATTGGATTCTCAACAGCAATCGGACCTTTAGTTGGTGGATTTTTAGTTGAGAACTTTGGTTGGCCTTCAATTTTCTTTGTTAATCTACCGGTCGGTATCATTGCGATTTATTTGGTTATTAGAAATGTTAAAGAAACACCTGCATATGGCGCTGGGGAATCGATTGATTTTATAGGAATGATTCTTTCAGCAGTTGGATTATTTGCTGGTATTTATGGCTTAATTCAAAAAGAACAACATATGCATTGGGCTTGGACTGATATGCATGTTATGGGATGGTTAATTGCATCAATTTTAATCTTAACTGCCTTTGTTTTTGTAGAGTTAAAAGTTAAATCGCCAATGATGAATTTAACATTATTAACAAATCGTCATTTTGTTGGTGTTGTAATTCTTGCATTTGCACTTGGTGCTGGTATCTTTGCGTTAGCCGCTTATCAAACAAGTTTAATGCAAAATTATATGGGATATTCAGCCTTTTCCACGGGATTACATCAACTACCTATGAGTTTATGGTCGCTTGTCTTAGGTCCTTTTACAGGAGTTCTAGGATACAAGTTTGGTAAAAAGTGGATGATTTCACTTGGATTTATCGTTGCCTCACTTGGTTTATTTACGTTTAGCCAGGTAACAACAACGGACTTTACCTACATGCAATTACTTCCGCTTCTTGTATTAACTGGATTGGGTAACGCTATTATTAATCCGATGATTAATACTGCTGCTATGGATAATATTAATCCAAAAGAAATTGGCATGGCATCTGGTTTATTGAATGTTTTTCGTCAAATTGGAATAACAGTAGGCGTTGTAATTCTTGGTTTAGCACAAACTAAAGCATATGAATCAAGTTTGAGCACTGGTTTTAGTGATAGTCATATTCCTAGTGTAGCTGCAACGGGTATTCAGCAAGCCTTAGTAAATGCAGGAGCATTTTCTGGACATATGGTTGCGTGGAGTCAAAAAATAATAGCGACTCCTTATGCTGATAAAGTTCAAAAGATTGTTTTAACAGCTTTTGATAAAGGCATGATTCAAGTTGTTTTAACATCATTGGTCATTATGATTATTGGAATTCTAGCAGCAGTCTTTTTATTAAGAGAAACAAAAAGTGTCGATCAAAAATTAGATAAATAAAAAAACTTTTTTTATGTCATTAGGTTTATAAGAAGTGAAAGCTGTCATTTAAAATTTTGAGTGGCTCTTTAATGATACCGATATATTTCTGAAGCGTAAGACTCCTAATAGTATCGCTGTTTATAACAAGGCGTATGATAAAATAATATTAATTTAAAAATAAATCATCCAATAAAAGGGAGATTAGTAATGACGAAAATAATTCCTAAGGTTTTAACAATTGCTGGTAGCGACGCAAGTGGTGGCGCTGGTATGGAAGCAGATTTGAAAACATTTGAAGAGTTTGGAACTTATGGTATGGTTGCGCTAACTTCAATTGTTACCATGAATCCAGATGCTGGATGGGCACATAACGTAACTGTTATGGATGCTGAATTAGTAAAAGCACAGTTGAAAACGACAGGTGCCGGCGGAGATATTGCTGCAATGAAAACAGGGATGCTTGGTAGTGTTGCAATTACAGAAGTAGCTCGTGAAAGCATTTTAGAAAAAGAGATTAAGAATGTTGTGATTGATCCTGTTATGGTTTGTAAAGGTGAAGATGAAGTATTAAATCCAGAAGCAGCTGATGCTATCCGTGATTTATTGATCCCAATTGCGACAGTCACAACGCCTAATTTGTTTGAAGCTGGTGTTTTATCTGGAATGGGAACTTTGAAATCACTTGACGACATGAAACAAGCAGCTATTAAGATTCATGAGTTAGGTGCAAAAAATGTCGTTGTTAAAGGCGGTAAAGCTCTTAAGGGTGAAAAGGCGCTTGATTTATTTTATGATGGAACTCAATTTGAGGTTTTAGAAACTGAAAAGATAACGCCTGCTTATAATCATGGAGCAGGATGTACATTTGCAGCGGCCATAACTGCGGGCCTTGCAAACGGATTGTCAGTTAAAGAAGCTGTCTATAAAGCAAAAGATTTTGTAACTGCTGGAATTAAATCAGGTTTTGCATTTAATGAATACGTAGGCCCTTTATATCACGCTGCTTACCGTTTAAATAAATAGGTACTAGAGACTCACTTTTATTTTGTATAAAAATGAGTCTTTTTTTGTTGACTTAGAGTGCACTTTAAAGAGTAATGTAAACATACTAATTAAATTGGAGGATAATGATATGTCAGTAGAAAATAAAGTTGTTGTTATTACAGGAGCATCAAGTGGTATTGGTGAAGCAACGGCCAGAATGTTAGCTGAAGGTGGGGCTAAAGTCGTTTTAGGTGCTCGTCGTGAAGCTAAGTTAGCAAAGATTGTTGAAGAAATTAAAAAGAATGGTGGTCAGGCAACATATGCCGTTACTGATGTCACTAAGGCAAGTGACGTTAAGAATTTAGTTACTTTAGCACAAGAAACTTTTGGTGGGATAGATGTTATATTCAATAATGCTGGAATCATGCCTAACTCGCCCTTATCGGCTTTAAAAACGGATGAATGGGATGATATGATTGATATCAATATCAAAGGTGTATTGAACGGAATTGCTGCAGTGTTGCCTATATTTATTGAACAAAAACATGGACATGTTATTACAACATCATCTGTTGCAGGCATTAAATCATTCCCAGATGCAGGTGTTTATGGCGCAACAAAATTTGCTGTCCGTAATTTAATGGAAGTTCTAAGGACAGAAAGTGCTATGGAAAAAACAAATATAAGAACATCAACCTTATATCCAGCAGCAATTAACACAGAATTATTAAATACTATTACGGATGAACAAACCCTTTCAGGGATGTCGTCATTTTATGAACAAGTTGGAATTGATCCGGTCGCAATTGCACGCGTGGTTAAGTTTGCCATTGATCAACCAGAAGAAGTTAATGTTAATGAATTTACGATTTATCCAACTGCTCAAGCTTAAATTTAAATAATAAAAAAATCTCGAGAATTTATTTTCTCGAGATTTTTTCATTTAGATGATAATACCTTCACAATGATCGACTTCGTGTTGAATGATTTGTGCCATCCAACCTGAAAACTTTTGGGTTTGTGGTTGAAATGATTTGTCTAAATAATCAACTGTAATGGAATCATATCGTTGTGCTGGACGTTCGCCAGTCAACGAAAGGCAACCTTCATTGACGTTGTAACGTCCAGATTTTTTTGTAATCTTAGGATTAATAAAGGGAACATTTAGATTACCAAATTGGCAAACGATAATTCGTTTATTCACACCAATCATATTGGCAGCCATTCCAACACAAACCTCTTTATTTGCTTCTAATGTATCTAATAAATCGGTTACGATTGAGCCATCATTTTTAGTTGCAATCTCAGCTTTTTGTGCGAGAAATATTTCATCGTGCATAATTGATTTTATCATTTTTCTCCTTTGATTTAAGTAGCATAATTAATAAAGAAATGTTGATGGATATCTAGTTAATGATTTTATCATGATTTAGAATATAATGTTATCCTCAAGTAGAAAATTATTATTTTAGGATTAATTAACGTCAATTTAATAGGTAAAAGATATTAAAAAAGTGAGTCATACTCTATTCTCAATATAGGGTATGATTCACTTTTTTAATTATTATTTATGTGACTCTTCTGTAAAAATAGCTTTAACAATATCATTAGCTGTGCGTAAACTAACATCATTTACAAAAGGTCTTGGACTTGCAGCTGTTAGCCAATGAACACCATCAGTCGGAACACCCCAGAAGTATAAACCAGGTTGCGGTGTCTTATGCTCATCTAGTAATAAATTGCTGACAGGGTCAACGTTGACTGCGCCATCTATAACAGAATCACCTTTAGTTGGATTTAAAATTAAAGGATTGGCGATTTTTGTATCGAGTAACTGTTTTATTAAAGGACTTGTTGCTGTTGTCGCATGAACAGCAGGAACGCGTGCTTCAATTAGAGTTGTTGCTAAGTAGCGTTGATCTGGTTGGTTTGCACTATATGTTTCAAATTGATGATCTTTAGTATCGACGACCATTCCAGGTTCTAATAGTGTAACAACATCAGCTTCAACGAGTGCCCGTAATTGTTCAACTCTAATGGTAGGAGGCCCGATTGTTAAAAAGTTATTTAATGAATTAAACCAGCCTAAGAAGTTAGTTAAATAGTCATCATCTGTTAAGAGACGGTTATCAATTAATTGTCTAACCGGAAGACGTAAGTCACGTAAAACCTCAAGAGCACTGGTCAATGGTCCGGTCTTAGTACCTAATTTTGCATCTACTGCATCTTTTTGTAAATGGTCTAACATAACGGCTTTGAAATCTTCATTAGGTTTTTTAGTCATTGGATTTCCTAGATGATCCCAATTAAAGCGATCTTCTTCAAGAATAATTGATCGCTCAACGGTTACTTTAGGATCTTTTAAGAAAGCTAATTGGAATTTTGTTAAATCGATTTTTGGATAATTCTGTGCGACAAGTAATGAATAATATTGATATTCAACGTCATGACTTAATAAGGTCCAAAATTCATTGAAAGAAACGGTACCATTTTCCATGAAAACTGCCATTTTAGCCGCCGTTAAAAAATGAGCTTGAGTTTCTTCGCCGGGTGATTTTTGATTATCCCCTTTGGCATGATAAGGCCATCCACGACGCGAACCTGCCACAATGTGAGGTTCGTTACCGTTTGCTTGATATTGTAGTTGCCCGTTCTCTAATCGCTTAAATAGACCACCACGGCCTACAGTCAAACGGGTCACTAAATCAAAGAAGCTAAGACCTAAGCCACGTAAAATAACAGTATCTTCGTGCGTGATATGATCTAGTTTTGTTTCATTTGGAAAGCCTGGTAAAACATAAGTTAACTTGTTTTCTGTAGCGAATGTATCAAATCTTTTTTGTCCGACAGATAATTCATTTTCAAGATTACCTAAAGACATTACGACATAGTCAACGATGCTAACTGAAGGTAAGGCGGTTGTGATTTCAAATTGATCAGCTTTTTTTGAAATTTGTGTAACCGTACTTTTATTCAAATTAATTGTGATATTGTTAGAGGCACGTTTAAGTAATTCAGCGTAGTACCATTGGATATAAACACCAAAAAGTGCTCTTGTTGCATAATCGTTTGGATGTAAATCTTTAATTTCAGTTAAAAAATCCGCTGAATAATTATTTATTTCGATAAAATCATGAGCATCAGATTGAGCCCATTCGAAAATGTTTGGTCCTGGGATAACTGGACCAATAGATTGGACGCTTGTTCCATAGAATAAACTAATTTGTTGAGCTGCGGTATTCATGATTAATTCGTGTGGTTGAGTTGGTGACCATACGCGCCCACCAACACCATATGGATCATATAAATCAATAGTAAGTGGTGAATTTGAAGGATCTGCTTGTTGCCAAGCAATGAGTCGTTCAAGTGTAATCAGACCTCGTGGTCCGGCACCAATAATGGCTAAATGCATAAAAGTAATCTCCCTTGTCTTATAAAAACTAATTTCATTATAAACTTTAAAACAGAAAAAATCGCTTGATAACGTCTTTAATAGTAAAAATTAATCGTATATTCTTGTTAACTTCTGATAATTTAGTATACTTAATTTGAAAGAATATTTTAAGTACAATCTGAAAGAAGGATTTGATGAAAAAACCAATGTCACTATTGGATAGGGTACTGTTCGCTGGATTAATATTTGCCGGCGGGGGATTTGATGCGTATACCTATATCGTACATGATGGTGTTTTCGCTGGTATGCAAACCGGAAATTTAATTATATTAGGTATTGATATGGGCCAAATGAAATGGGGGGCCATATTCGATCATCTGATTCCAATTTTTGCTTTTATGATTGGTATTATTATAACTAGAAATCTGCAACATCGATTTAAAGAAGAAGATTCAATTAATAAACGACAACGATTTGTTATCGGTATTGAGACGATCCTTTTAATTATTGTTGCATTTATTCCAAGAAATTGGCCAGCACAGTTATCTACAGGAATCATTTCAATGGTTGCAGCAGCTCAACTTCAAGAATTTAGACAAATCAACGGAGGACCTTTTACGTCATTTATGATGACGGGTAATTTGAGGACAATGGCTGAAAGTTTTTATGACGGAATTGTTAAAGGTAATATAATCGCAATGGCTAAAGGTTGGCGGATGTTGGGTGTCGTCTTAGCATTTCTTTTTGGCGCAATTTCTATGGGTGCTATGGTACCGATAATGGGAACTAAAACGATATTATTAGCTGCATTTTTCTTGTTATGTTCATTGATTGGGCTACAATTAAATCCAGAAAAAAGATTATAAAATAAAGGGGTTAAGACAATGACAGAAATTAAAAAGAATCCAAAAGTTGATTTACACTTAGAAAAAGCAACACAATGGAAAGAAGAAATGACACAGTTAAGAGAACTTGCACTCGAAACGGGACTGACTGAAGAATTTAAATGGGGCAAACCTTGTTATACACTAAATGGTAAAAATATTGTCTTAATTCAAGGATTTAAAGAGTATATGGCATTACTTTTCTTAAAAGGAACTCTGATTGATGATGGTAAGGGTATTTTAGTTCCAACGGGCGAACATACTGAGGTTGGTCGCCAAATTAGATTTCATAGCTTAAAAGATGTTACTGATTTAAAAGTAGAGATAAGTGATTACATTCAACAAGCAATTAATGCAGAAAAGGCTGGGTTAAAGGTTCCTAAGGGTAAACCAACTGAATTAGTGTTGCCAGTGGAATTCCAGAAAAAAATGAATGAAATGCCAGAATTGGAAGAATTTTTTGAAACGTTAACGCTTGGACGTCAAAAAACGTATGCACGTTATTTTGCAGATGCTAAAAAAACAGAAACGCGTGAGGCTAGAATTATTAAATATATTCCGAAAATTCTTGATGGTAAAGGACTTAACGATTAGACAGCAAAACAGCGACCAGATTTTATCTGATCGCTGTTTTTTTAATTATATTAATCTAATTTCTTTTTTAATTCTGTAACGATTTCAGCATGTTTAGCTTCAGTCAATTTAATTTTTGACATAAAGATAAGAGCAGCAACAATTATTAAGGCCATTGGAACGAAGAACATGTACATTCTGAATTGTAGTAAACCACTGTTTGTAATATCGCTTGGTTTAGCACTACCTGTCATACCAGCTTGGATTGCGGCAAAACCAACAACACCATTAGCGAAGGCACCAGCTAATTTATCCAACAAAGGACGAACTGCTAAAGTAACAGATTCATTACGTGTTCCACTCTTTAATTGACCGTATTCAACACTATCCGTAATTGTCATCAATGCTGCTAAGAAAACAAGTGGATATGGGAAGAAGAATAAGCCAACAGCAATTAAGACAACAACAAGGTTAGTACCAGCAAATAGGAAGAGAATGTAACCCAATAGCATGACAGCGATTCCGCCAAGGTAGATAGCACGACGATGAACCAATGCAACTAAAGTTGGGAACAATGAAACTGAAATAATTCCTAAGACTGCTGTTAGAACACCAACAGTAGTAAATGCAGCTGCACTACCTAAAACATAATTGAAGTAGTAAATCAAAAGTGAATTTGTAATAACATAACTAAAAGCGAAAAGGAAATATGATAATGATAACCACATTAACTGATCATTTTTACCGATAACTTTGAAAACATCACGGAAACGAACTTTTTCAGTATTTTCACGAATTGCATTTTTTTCAATCTTAGTTCCTAAAATAGTTGCTAAAGCACCTAAGAATGAAACCAAACCGATAACAATAGCAAAACCTAACCAACCTGCTTTTGTTTGTGTATTACCAGTTGTACCTGAGAACATTTTTGAAAAGAAGACAACGATTGGGACGATAACGATAATAACACCTTGAGCACCTAATGTTGAACCAAAACGAGCAATTGTTCCAAATTTAGTCCGTTTTTCTGATTCGACACTTAGAGCTGGTAACATTGACCAGAATGAAATATCTTTAAATGAATAGAAACTATCTAGAATGATATAAACAATGGCAAAAAGAATTAAGTAAAGATAAGGATTGCTTGTAGCTAAACCACCAAAATCAGTGAAAATAAGGATTAATCCAATTGAACTGACAATTGAACCGATTAGTAACCATGGTTTAAAGTTCCCCCAACGAGTACGAGTATTATCAATAACGCCACCAATTAAAGGATCAAAAAAGATCTCAACAATTCGAATAACAACCATCATAGTTGTGACGTAACCAATCATTTTAGCGTTGAAACCAGCATCCTTTGTAACGAATAATTGACTTGTAATAAAAATCATAAAATAAGTGCTAAGTGTTGCATAAAAGGCATCATGTCCAAATGCACCAAAGGCATATGAAGCATATTGTTTAAAATCTTTAGAATTTTTCATTAGTTTAATTCCTTTCGAGTGTAGTTAAAATTAGTTATATCTGTGTTCGATAATCTTATCTAAAATTGCTTGACGTTGTTTTTCTTTAGCAGAACCTAATTGGTTTTCTTCTAAAGAATTAAAATCATTAACTAACAAAACTGATTCAAGGTATAACGTCAATTGACGTTTAATATATATCTTGTTATCTTCATTTGTTTGCTTAGGATTTCCGGCAATAATTGCAGCTGCAAATCGTTCGGCATCAATCGTTAATTTATTTGTATCCATTCTAATGACCTCTTCCTATATAATAGATTTTTGGTAAAAGAAATTGTTATTCATAATAGCAAAACATAAAAATAATAAACGTGAAAACGCATTCTTTTAGTTAACAACTACATTTTACTAAACTTTTACTAAAATGTAAACGTTTTATTTTAGATGTATATTATTTAGACTAAAGTAACTTTTTAGTACCCTTACGTATTTATTGTAGAAAGAATTTATATGAGTTTAGAATCTAATAAATAAAAGTTATGCTTAATTGATATAATTAGAAAGCAAGTCATATCGGTCACGATAATTTTATACAGCGAAGTAGTGTGTCGCTAATAATCTATAACTTTAAAGTGAAATATGATTACTTTAGAAGGGGGGAATTAAAAAACATGATTAATGGTAGGTACCAATGTTGAAAATACAAATGATTTAATAATAGTTAATATAAAAATAACTATTGACAAAGAGTTTTAAAAATAATATATTATGTATGTGGTAGTAACCACTTGGGGGAAAAGTAATGTTAAACGGTAATTATGAGCGTCCACTCTATGATCAATTAGTAGATACGCTAAAAGAAGAAATTGAAAAGAATCTAAAGGTGAATGATAAATTACCGTCTGAACGTGATTTATCTATTGCTTACGATATGAGTCGTACGACTGTCCGAACAGCACTAAATGAGTTAGAACTAATGGGTTATGTATATCGCCAACATGGTAAAGGAACATTTGTGTCGAATATCGCTAAAATTAAGACTGATTTAGGGGGAACGTTTAGTTTTACAGAACAAATGGTTTCCCTTGATAAAGAACCGAGTAGTAAAATAATTAGCTTTGATGTTATTAGTGCTAATGAGTTTATTGCTCAAGGTTTAAAAGTTGAAGTTGGTACCAAGGTAATTAAATTAAAACGATTAAGACTTGCATCAGATGAACCAATGATGTTAGAGAGAACTTACTTACCGTATGCTAAATTTCCCTCTTTAACTGTGGAGACATTAAATAAGCAAGCGATGTATGTCATTTTTTTAGATGATTATAACCAGATTGTAAAAACGGCTGATGAATCTTTAACAGCAGGTGTTATGGCAGGCAATGATGCAACTTTATTAAATTTTTATGAAGGTGCACCTGTTCTTAAATTAGAGCGAACGACGTATAACACAAAAAATGAAGTAATTGAATTTACGTTGAGTATTGCGAGGGGTGATAAATTTACTTATCATATTCGACACAATAAATAAGGGAGGATAATTATATGATTGGTATGGTAGTAGCTGGACATGGGAACTTTGCAACTGGAATGGGATCAAATATTGAACTTATTGCCGGACAACAAGAAAATTTTATTCTTTGTGATTTTATACAAGGAATGACCGCGGAAGATTTAAGCGGCGACTATATGAAAGCGCTTAACAAATTAAACGGCTTAGATGGAATAGTTTTCTTTACTGATATTCCTGGAGGAACACCATTTAATGAAGCAGTTAAAATAAAATTACTGCATAATAATGTAAGCGTTTTAACAGGATCGAATATACCGATGTTATTAGATATGTTATTTAACCGGGATTTGAACATGAGCGCGTTTATGGAGAAAGCACTGGATGCTGGTAAAAAAGGTATTATGCAATTTGAAACAAAAAAAAGAGTAGAAATAGATGATAATGGCATCTAAAGGAGAGCTTAATATGTTTGAGAAGAATGAAAAAGAGTTGGAAATAATGGGCGCAAATATTACAACAGGTGAAATTAAACAACAACCTGAACTTTGGACTGAGGCATTTAATAATTTTAGTGAAAAGTCAGACGAAATAAAGACATTTTTAAAATCAGTTAAATCTACCTCGAACGGGTTGATTCGGGTCATTTTTACAGGAGCAGGAACATCCGCTTATGTTGGTGATACTGTAACACCATACTTAAGTAACCACGGGGATCGTGCAAATTATCAGTTTGAAAGTATTCCAACAACCGATATCGTATCTGCACCATATGATTATTTAGTACCAGATGCTACGACTATTTTAGTTTCGTTTGCTAGGAGTGGTAATAGTCCTGAAAGTGTTGCCGCTGTTGAAATTTCAAGAAAAATAATTAAAAATTTATATCAAATTACAATTACTTGTGCTCCGGAAGGGAAACTTGCTGTTGGTACAAAAGATGACGAACGTAATTTGTTATTGATGATGCCTGCGCTGTCTAATGATAAGGGATTTGCAATGACTGGATCATACAGTTGTATGTCACTCTCAGCGTTATTAATTTTTGATACAACACGTAAGGATATTAAAGAAAAATATGTTGAGACTATTATTGCAATGGGTCATGAAGTGATTAAACGTGAAGCTGAAATAAAAGCTGTTATTGATATGGAATTTGATCGGGTTGTCTATCTTGGGTCCGGAAGTTTATCGGGATTAACAAGAGAGGCACAGTTGAAAATTCTTGAACTAACGGCAGGTAAGCTAACAACAATGTTTGATTCTTCAATGGGGTTCCGACATGGACCTAAATCGTTCGTCAACGAGAAAACATTAGTTTTTGTATTTGTTAACAATCAAGAATATACACGTCAATACGATATTGATATTTTAGAAGAAGTGAGTGGAGATAAAATTGCCGCTAAAGTAATTGGGATTGATATTGAGGGACAGAATAACTTTAGTGGTGATCGTTTCACATTTGAATCAGGAGATGCCCTTTTACCAGAAGGATATCTGGCTCTTGCTGATGTTATGTATGCGCAAACTATTTCATTATTAAGTTCAGTAAAAGTGGGAAACACACCAGATACACCTTCACCAAGCGGTACCGTAAATCGTGTAGTTAAAGGTGTAACTTTACATGCCTATAAATAAAAATTTCAAGGAGGAATTTATTATGACAACACCAAACATTTTACTTGCAAGAATTGATAACAGACTTGTTCATGGACAGGTTGGTATGACATGGGTTAATACGATTGACGCTAATCTAGTTGTAGTTGCGAATGATGAGGTTTCTAAAGATGATGTACAGCAAAGTTTAATGGAGATGGTTATTCCTGAAACTGTTGGAATCCGCTTTTTCGATATTAAAAAAACGATTCGTATTATTGGTAAAGCCTCGGATAAACAAAAAATATTATTAGTTGTTCGTACGCCAGAAGACATGGCTAAAATTATTGAAGGAGGTGTCCCAATTAAGAAAGTAAATATTGGTAATTTACATTTTTCAGAAGGGAAGAAACAATTATCGGCAACTATCTCAGTCGATGATACCGATGTTCAAGCATTCAATAAAATGCATGATTTGGGTGTTGAACTAGAGGTTCAAGGTATTCCGAATGAAAAGGCATCAGATATGATGCGCTTACTGAAAGAATATTAAAAACGTAAATATAATAATAAAAAGGAGGAAATTTATATGTTAGTACAAGCGTTATTAATTGGACTATGGGCTGGTATTGCCGGTATCGATATGTATAGTGGTTTAACACATATTCATAGACCAATCGTTACTGGTGCAGTAGTTGGTCTAATATTAGGAGATTTTCAAACCGGCTTAATTGTTGGTGGTACATTAGAATTAGTTTGGGCTGGAATGGTTCCACTTGCTGGAGCACAGCCACCTAATGTTGTTATTGGTGGAATTATGGGAACCGCATTTGCAATTATTGCTCATCAAACACCAACATTAGCAGTTGGTATTGCCGTACCATTTGCAGTTGCCGTACAAGGTTTAGTTACATTACTATTTACAGCTTACTCACCAGTTATGCATAAAATGGATGAATACGCGATGGAAGGTAATGATAAGAAAATTGATCGATTGAACTACATGGGTCCGCTAATCTTGTTTGTTTTCTACTTCATTATGGCGTTCTTACCAATCTTCCTCGGTGCAAGTAAAGCGCAAGGAATGGTTGAAGCCGTTCCTGCATGGATCTTAACAGGATTAAGTACGGCCGGTGGTATTATGCCAGCTGTTGGATTTGCCATGTTGTTAAAAATTATGTGGAAGACAGCGTACGCACCATTCTTCGCAATTGGATTTGTTGTTGCAGCATATGGTAACTTACCAATCTTAGGAGTCGCAATCATTGGTATTTCAATCGCTGCTTATGATTTCTTTATTGGTGGAGCAAAATCTGATAATGGTGGAAAAAAAGTAGCAACCGTAACAGTTAATGAAGAGGAGGACTATAGTGATGGCATCTAAAAAGAAATTTGATCGCAATGATGTTGTGATCCCAGATACTTATAACGATCCTACTGTTGAAAAGGTAATTACAAAAAAAGATTTAAACAAAATGGTTTGGCGTTCACTACTTTTACAGGCTTCATTTAATTATGAACGTATGCAAGGTGGTGGGTGGACTTATAGTTTAATTCCTGGATTGAAAAAAATTCATAAAGATAAAGAAGATTTCTCATATGCAATGCTTGATCATTTACAATTTTTTAATACACATCCATTTTTAGTAACATTTGTTCAAGGTGTTATTTTAGCAATGGAAGAAAATAAAGAAAATAGATCAACTATTCGTGGTATCAAAGTAGCAATGATGGGACCTTTAGGTGGTATTGGGGATGCGATGTTCTGGTTAACGTTGCTACCTATTACAGCCGGAGTTGGGGTTTCATTATCAATGAATGGAAATCCACTTGGACCGATCTTATTCCTTGTTGTCTTTAATGCAGTGCATTTTGGGTTACTATTCTGGTTAATGAATTATGGGTATAGAACTGGTACTCGTGCTATTTCGAGTATGAAGGAAAATACAAAAAAAATATCACGTGCTGCGTCGATAGTTGGATTAACTGTTGTTGGAGCCTTGGTTGCAACATACGTTAACTTTAAATTTGGTGTTGTGATTCATGCTGGGAAAATTGATATTGATTTACAAAAAGGTGTTATTGATAAAGTGATGCCGGCATTATTACCGCTTCTTTATACATTCTTCTGTTACTGGATGTTGAAAAAAGGTAAATCTCCATTGATGTTGATTGGGCTCACAGTAGTTGTTGGCTTAGTAGGTGCATTCTTCAAGTTATTCTAGAAGAGGCCTGCGGAACTAGACTATGGATAATGGGCTAGTTTCTTTTTAACAAAAATAATATAGGAGGCATTACTGGTGGAAATATATTATATTCATGCAGATAAGTTTTTCTTGAAAAACACGGTTGAAAATGAAGGGTACTTGGCAATTATTGATGGTAAATTTGGTGATTATCAACAAGAAAAACCTGATGGTGATATCAAAGAATATACGGGTAAATGGATTGCACCAGGGCTTGTAGATACACATGTCCATGGTTTAAAGGGATATGATGTGATGGATAACGATTTTGAGGGCGCAAAAATGATGTCTGAAGGTTTATTAGAATGTGGCGTTACTTCATTTCTGCCGACAACATTGACGGCAGCTCCAGAAACGTTGAACGAAGTTATTTCTGACTTTGGTAAGCGTCATGGTGAAGTACGTGGTGCAAAAATACAGGGTATCTTTTTTGAGGGTCCATTTTTTACTGAAAAACACAAAGGTGCGCAAAATCCTAAATACTTTTTAGATCCAAGTATAGATATTTTTGAGCATTGGCAAAAATTAGCGCATGGACTTATTCGAAAAATTGCGATTGCACCTGAGCGAAAGGGTGTTAAAGAATTTACTGAGGCCTTAACTAAACAAGGGGTCAAAGTAGCATTGGGGCATAGTGATGCTACGTTTGATCAAGCTAAATCTGCAGTAGAATCTGGTGCATCTATTTTCGTTCATACGTATAACGGAATGAGCCCACTTAATCATAGAGAGCCAGGGATGGTTGGCGCAGCAATGTCATTAAGTAGTGTCTATGATGAACTAATTTGTGATGGTCAACATGTTAATCCGGCATCTGCTAAAATTTTAATTAACGTTAAAGGAGCAGACCACATTGTATTAGTAACTGATTGTATGCGTGCTGGTGCAATGCCTGATGGAAATTATACATTAGGTGAGTTCCCAGTTGTTGTTAAAGATGGCGCCGCAAGGTTAGAGTCAGGAAGTTTAGCTGGTAGTGTCTTAAAATTAATGGAAGCAGTTAAAAATGTTGTTGATTGGAATATTTCTACTCCTGAAGAAGCAATCCAAATGGCTAGTTATGTGCCCGCTAGAAGCGTTGGAATTGATGATAAGTGCGGAAGTATTGCGGCAGGTAGAGATGCTGACTTCATTGTTTTAGATCATGATTTAAATTTTGAGGAAACATATTTAAATGGTACTTTAAAATATAAAAAATGATATTAACTGATTCTTTATTAAGAGCTAGTCGGAGTAAACGGTATTTATGATTGTTAAGTTATTTTTAATTGGTATGTAAAAAATGAAATTTTAAAAACCTTTTCATATTCTTCAAAGATAGAATTATAAGTGGATGAGAGAAGTAAAAAAATAATAAAGGACGGAATAAAAATGACACCAAATAAATTGGCAGGACTTAAAGCACTTTCAAATGAAAAAGGCGTAATTGCAGCATTAGCAATTGATCAACGAGGATCTTTAAAAAAAATGTTGGCAGCAGCAGCAAATAAGCCAGCAAATGAAGAAGATATCGTTGAATTTAAAAAAGTAATTTCATCAGAATTAACACCATACGCTTCAGCAATATTACTTGATCCAGAATATGGTCTTCCAGCAGCAAAGGTCCGTAATGCAAGTACTGGATTACTAGTTGCATACGAAAAAACGGGTTATGATGTTACTACCCCAGGTCGCTTACCTGACTTATTACCAGATTGGTCAGTTCGTCGTCTTAAAGAAGAGGGCGCTGACGCTATTAAATTCTTACTTTATTATGATATAGACGAAAATGCTGAGATTAATAATATGAAACATGCATATATGGAGCGTCTTGGTTCAGAATGTGCTGCAGAAGATATGCCATTATTTTTAGAATTGGTTTCTTATGATGCAACTAATGACGATGTTAAAGGTTCAGAGTATGCTAAAGTAAAACCTCATAAAGTTATTGAAATGATGAAAGAATTTTCTAAACCTGAATATAAAGTAGATGTACTTAAAGTAGAAGTGCCAGTCAATATGGATTATGTGGAAGGGTTTAACGACGATAATGAGGTGGTATATTCTAAGACAGAAGCATTAGATATATTTAAAGAACAAAGTGATGCAACCAAATTACCATTTATTTTCTTAAGTGGTGGTGTATCGGCACAATTATTCCAAGATACTTTAGTATTTGCTCATGAAGCAAAATCAACATTTAATGGTGTACTTTGTGGACGTGCAACATGGAGCAAAGGTATCGAACCATTTGCTAAAGATGGTGAAGAAAAAGGTAAAGAATGGATGAACACAGTTGGTAAAAAGAATATTGAAGATTTAAATGTCGTTCTTGAAAGTACTGCTACATCGTGGTTTGATAAGGTATTAAAATAGTAAAATAAAGAGGCTAAACGTCATGTTTAGCCTCTTTATTTTTAATGATTTAGTAATGAAAAAAAGTAGAAGTGAAATAAATTTATTTGCTAGCTTTCTTTGTTCGAATTGCATAAGAATCTAAAAGTATACGGCTCATTACCTGTAATGGTAAACGAGATTTAACTTCAAATTCAGGGAAATATGAAATTTCAGATTTAAATCCGATAAACACGGAATCTGAATATTTAATAAGTGGACTTAATTTGTTGGTTGTTAATACAATAATATCGGCTCCATTTTTATACGTATTTTTAGCACCTTCAAGGAGTTCTGCAGTAGTTCCGTTCAATGAAATAATAATTAAAATATTATTATATGTAATCCTGTGACTAATTTGTTTAATAATATTGGGATCCGTAAAACTGACACAATTTTTATTTAATAATTCAAATTTTGTTAGCATTTCAATTGCAATTAATTCAGAAAAACCCCTTGAGAAAATGTATATTTTTTTTGAACGTTTAATTTTTTGAACTGTTTTTTCTATGGTATTAACGTCAAGCATACGTAGTGTGTTATTAAGTTCATGTTCATTCTTCATAATGACTTGTTGGATATCGTGATCCATATTCTGAATATTCTTATATTTTTTTTCTTTTTCTTTAGTAATTATAGATTGTTTAAAATCCATATAACCGCTGTAGCCTTTTTTTTTGAGCGTTCGTACGACTGTAGCGGTTGATACATGAGCTAAATCGCTAAGGTTGGTTATTGTTAATATCGGAATATCTTCTAGGTTATCTTGAATGACTTGCCAAAGAATCTTTTCGGAGTTACTAAGAGACATTACTGGTCACCTCACCTTGATTGTTTGTTTATTTTCAATTGTAGCATACAAAATCATATATTGAAAACCTTTTCATTTCTGTCAGATGTAGTATTGGTAGGTAGAAGAAAGGGGTAAAAATTATGATATATACATGTACATTGAATCCAGCTATTGATCTTTTTATCCAAACCGATGAAATGAAAAAAAATATTGTTAATAGAACGGAAAATTATGAAATACAAGCGAATGGTAAAGGAGTTAATGTTAGTTTTATTCTAAAAAAGAAAGGCGTAGAAAGTACTGCTATTGGAGTTGGTGGAGGATTTACTAATGCGTATATTGAGTCTGAGTTGGCAAGGTGCAATATAAAAACTGATTTTGTACATATCGATGCTAATACACGAATTAATGTTTTTACAAGAGTAATTCAGCAAGATACGGAGTATAAATTAGTAAATAAAGGTCCACATGTTAGTGATGATGAAATAAATCAGTTCATGGATAAGATTCAAAATTTAGATGAAAAGGATACATTAGTTGTATCTGGTAGTTTATCTGACGGAATCTCTGAAGAAATTTTAATTAGTATCGCAAAGCAGGCGCAGGAAAAAGGATATAAGCTAGTTTTGGATACTAGTTATCAAACCGTACTGGATACATTGAAATATAATCCTTATATTTTAAAACCAAATGATGAAGAATTAATGAGTTGGTTTGGCGTAGAACATAAACTATCTCAACATGAATTGATAACTTATTCAAAAGAATTAATTAAATTGGGTGCACAAAATATTTTATTATCATTGGGTGGCGGTGGTGCAATGTTTATAAATAAAGAGGTTGTGTTATATGGAACTGTCCCTAAAGGAACCGTTGTTAACACGGCTGGGGCCGGCGACACCATGTTGGGAACTTTTTTAGCAGGGGTAGCGATAGGGGACAAAAAAATAGAAGAAGTATTTAGAGAAAGTATAGCAGCCGCGAGTTCAACGGCATTTTCAAAAGGGTTAACAGATTTTTCGAATGTAAAAGAGCTGACTAAGCAGGTAAAAATATCTAATATTAAGGAGGAATTAAGATGACAAAATATAAAATAATTGCAGCTACTGGATGTCCAACAGGAATTGCGCATACATACATGGCGCAAGAGGCCTTAGAACAAGCCGCTAAAAAAAGAGGTATATCAATTAAAGTTGAAACTCATGGTCAAAGTGGTATAGAAAATGCGTTTTCACAACAAGAAATTGATGATGCTGATGGTGTAATAATTGCGTCAGATAAAGATGTAGATATTGATCGATTCGATGGTAAAAAAATGATAAATGTGTCAGTTACGAAAGGTATGAAAGAGGCAGATGTATTAATTGATCAAATATTGACAGATGATAATTTACCTACCTATCATCGAAAAGGAGCAAAAATTTCATCGAATGAAGAAACAGTAAATTTATCTGGCTCATTTTGGCACAAAATGTATGTGTACGTGATGAATGGAGTGTCACATATGTTACCAATAGTAGTTGCTGGGGGAGTGTTAACAGCCGTATCATTTTTTTGGGGAATTAATTCAGCAGACATAAAAAGCCCTCAATATAACGATATAGCACATTTATTGAACACTATTGGCGGATTTGCAATGAATCTTATGGTTCCAATTCTATGTGCCTATATAGCTGAGGCTATTGGTAAAAGACCTGGATTGATAGTTGGATTTGTAACGGGAATGATAGCATATACAAATGGAACGGGATTTTTAGGTGGAATAATTGGTGGATTTTTAGCAGGGTATACGATTTTAATATTACAGTTCTTATTAAAAAAACTACCTAAATCATTAGATGGACTGAAAGCCATTTTTATTTTACCTGTAATTGGAGTATTTTTATCAGGCTCTATTATTTGGTATCTATCAGTTCCAATGGCAACAATTAATGAAGGAATGATGACGTTTTTAAAGGGTTTAGAAAATTCAAGTCCCATTCTATTAGGATTAGTTGTTGGAATTATGTGTGCTTCAGATATGGGTGGGCCAATTAATAAAGCAGCATATTTAACCGGAACAGCTCTTTTAGCACAGGGAAATTATTTCTTTATGGCAGGAGTTTCTGCAGCGTGTATTGCGCCACCATTGGCAACAGGGTTTGCTGTACTGTTCAACAAAAAAGCATACTCAGATAAAGAGCGCAGCGCAGGTTACGTTAACTTTTTATTAGGATCAACTCATATTACAGAAGGTGCAATTCCATTTGCGGCAAAGAATCCGCTACTAAATATTCCTGCATTTATGGTTGGTTCTTCGATTGCTGCGATTTTAACCTATGTAACTAGAATTAGTGTACCGGCTCCACATGGTGGATTTATTGTATTACCGTTAGTGAATAAACCATTACTGTGGGTATTATGGATTATTATTGGATCACTTGTATCTGCTGTCTTACTAGCCGCTATTGCTGGTCGCCAAGCTAAAAAAAATAATAGTTTAGTGATGAATGTAGGTAGTAATACCAACTTTGAACAAGAGCAAGATAATGATATAAAAATGAATGAAAATGAATTCGATAATATATTGAAAAGAAAAAACATTGAATTGAACGTAGCCGTTTCTGATAAAGAAGAACTCTTACATTTTTTAGCAAATTTTGCTAAAAAATTAGGATATACGAATAATGAAAGTTATATTTTAAATAAGTATAAGATTCGTGAGTCTGAGGGAACGACAGGGATGGAAAAAGGCATTGCGATACCTCATGCACAGGATGAATCGATTAATAAATCAGCAATGCTAATTGTTAAATTACGTGAGCCTATTGAATGGGAAACATTTGATAATCAGCCAGTAGATACAGTTATCTCATTTCTAATTCCAGAAAAAGATGATGGAAAGCATTTACAGTATTTATCAAATACATCGAAATTACTTGTCCATGACTCATTTGTGGAAGAATTAAAAAAATCGAATACAGTTGATGATATATACAACCTATTTAAAGAAAATATTAATAAGTAGATAAAATTGAGCTACAAAGCTACGTATATACTAAAAAAGTACAAGTGTTTAATGATAAGCGAAAATTCATTCTAAGTAAACAAGTTCAAATTTTGTTGACTATTAGAATGGATTTTTTTAGTTCGCCTTTTATTTAGCTAGTCCATAGCTAGTATCAATATAAGAATAAACAGTGTCTAAATTATTTTGGCCATTTAATAAAATTGAAACCCAGTGTTTTTTATTCATATGGTACCCTGGAAAAATTTGATTTTTGTCTATTTTATTGATGAGCAGGTCAGGATCCATTCGAATATTAAGTATTTCAACTAATTTCTCGGAATCCAAGCCTATTTTAGTTGCTGGAATTTTCATTAAAGCGGCATACCATTTTTTAGAATCTGATCGACGTAAAACAGCGTCATTTGGAAACTGTTTCCAGAGGAATTCTAGATTGGTCTGATAATGTTCTTGTACATAATTAATGATAGATTGTGAATCAGCAGTTTGGAATACTGGAGTAGTTTCAAAACAACTAGCAACAATTAAATCCAGTTGTTCAATCACTGATTTTCTGATTGAACTGACAAATGATCCTGTTGCAGACTGATTTTTATAAAGTGTATATTCTTCTTTAGTTAGAGCATCAATAATAGTAGTATTAATTTTTTCAGAGGGGGAAATTGAGACGGTTAGTATAAATTGATTATTAAGAATTGAAACTTGATAATTATAGATTTCTTCTGCTGTTTTTGTAAAACCATATGGAATCAATGAATCTACCTTTAGTTTCAAATGACTAAATGAATTATAAGCAAAAAAGTCTGTTAGCATAGTGCATCTCCTTTTATAAATTATATAAACAATTAACAGTAGCATACCTTATATTTCTAATTTTAGACTTTAAAGGACTAATTATATAGTATAAAATAGAAAAATTAATATAGACTATTTTATCTAGGAATAAATTGAGTTAAACTGTACTATTATGATTCATTTAACTAGGAGATTTAATCATGCAAAAGACGTTGATTGCGGCAATTATTGTTATTAATTTTATATTTATCTGTTATTTTATGCGTGATTTAATGAGACATAAATCAGACTTCATGAAAGAACCGGCCAGTTCAGTATGGACACCAATATCGCAGATTGTTATTTTTTTCTTTTCTACTTTTGGAATTTCAGATTTTGCCATATCAACAGCAATATACCAGAAAGCTAATTGGGTTTCTATGAAAAAATTACCAGGTACGTTAAATGCGCAAGATGTTATTCCAATATTTGTCATGTCGCTGGCGTATATTACAAGTATCAATGTTGGTACTAAGACGTTACTAGTCTGTATTATTTGCCAAGTGCTGGGTGCTTATATTGGTCCGAGATTTGTTGTTAGATTACCTGAAAATAGTATTAGATCATTTGTTATCGTTGGATTACTTGTTGCAACCGCGTTAATCATCGCTGGTAAATTAGGCCTAATCACTGCTAGTGGGACCGCTACCGAACTATTTGGCTGGAAATTAGTTGTAACAGGATTTTTATTATTTATTTATGGCGCATTAAATAATATTGGAATAGGCTCATTTTCATTAACAATGGCAACTGTCTATGCGATGGGAATGGATCCGATTGCTGCATTTCCAATTATGATGGGGGGATGTGCATTTTCTTTACCAATAGGAAGTATGCAATTTATAAAACTCAATCAATATTCTAGAAAAATAACCTTATTTTCTGTTTTTGGTATTATAGGTGTTTTAGTTGCGGTACTTTTAGTTAAGAATATTAATACAAGTGTGATTCAATGGATTGTTATTGTAGTATTATTGTATTCTGCATACAGCCTATATATAGGTAATAAAGAAGCTAAACTAATCAGAGATAAAAATAAATAAGCAAGCATATTTTAATTGAAAATGGCTAATCTGATATATACTTATAAAAAGTAAGCATATTAGTGGAGGTAGCAAAAATGAAAAGTATAGAAAAAGAAACAACGGTAAGTGAATTAATGGATAAAATTAAAGATGGAAAGTATATCCTATTTTTTTCTGCAACATGGTGCCCAGATTGTGCTTTTATTAAACCTGAAATGCCTAATATTGAATCAGAATATACTGAATACACATTCTTAGCTGTCGATCGAGATGAAAATATGGACTTAGCTGTTGAGTTAAGTGTCTTCGGTATTCCAAGTTTTATTGCATATGAAAATGGTAAAGAAACAGGACGTTTAGTTAATAAAAATCGTAAAACGAAACAAGAAGTAGAAACATTTATTAATAGTATTCCTGCGTAATTAAAAAGATTAGTTAGTATGAATAATCTGCTTTGAATTAAAAATACCCATCGAGTAAACAAGGTTTTACAGTAACTTGTTTACTCGATGGGTATTTTTAATTATTTATTTTTATCAAACACTAAGTGCGTTTATCAGAGCATCTGCTGAATGTTCAATACTTTCTTTTGTTAACGATTGATCAAAAAGAAGATAACCAAGTACAATACCACCTATAGTTGACCAAATAACCTTAAGAATTTCGAGATTATCCCAACTGACAATTAGTTTTTTTTCTTTTAGTGTATCAATAGTTGAATTGAGTGCCGTCCAGTATGGGGCGGGAATATTTTCTAATAACTGTTTAACAACCGATTTATCATAAAGTAGTTCAGAAATGAAAATTTTAAGAACTTTAGCATTTTCTTGCAAAAAAATAATTCTATTTTTTAACAAAGGACGAATTAATGAATCCAAAGTTAAATTTGAATGATCAATGGACTCGTCTAATAAGTCGTGCATTGCAGAAGGTAAGATGGATTTAATGACAGGGGCAATAATGGCGTTAAGTAAGCCTTGTTTATTGTTATATTTACTAAAAATATTACCTTCAGCCACGCCAGCTTTTTTTGCAATTTCTTTTGTACTTGTATTTGCATAGCCTTTTTCTGAGAATAATTCAATTGCGGCGATTAAAATTTGTTTTTGTTTATCTGTTATATCTCTAAATAAATCCGAGTTGGCATATAATTTTAATTCAGAATTTTTAATAATATTCACCATCCTATTTATAGCCCTATTATGACACAATTGATAGCGATGACAAAAGACAAACTTATTATTTTGATAGTTTATATTTAAAAGTTAGGGTTGACTAAACTTGTGGATAGGTTATAATCGTATTTGTAATTGATTGAGTGCTCACTCAAAAAGAAAAGAGGAATATGATTATGTTTAAAAATAAATTTTTAGGTTTCGCCATTTTAGTTTCGGTATTACTTACATTTATTATGGTGGTGATGCAAATCCCATCTGTAAAATCAGAGCTCAAAGATGTACCTGTTGCCATTGTTAATGAAGATAGTGGTAAGCAAGGTAACAAAATCGTTGAAAATCTAACTAGAAGCAAAAATAAGGCGTTAGATTGGCATATCGTTAAGAGTGATAAGGCACTTAAGAGTGCAATGGATAAACAACATTATTATGCGGCTATTGTAATTCCAAAAGATTTCTCGGCATCAATTGGAAAATTAGCTGATCCAACAACAAAAGATGTTACAAATGTAACTGTTGTAACAAATGAAGCAAAAAATGCTACATTGTCAACGACTTTAGGTTCGACACTATCAACAATAGTTACAAAAATTGGTGGTGGTATTTCAGCCGGAATTTTAACAAATATGGCAAAAGCCAATATGAGTGTCCCCGCTGTGACTGCATTGAAGTTAAATAACCCAATCACTGTAAAAACAACCGTTAGACATTCAACCGCTGGATTAACATCAGCGAATAGTTCGTTCTTCCAACCCGTCTGGATTGCAAGCATGGTTATTAGTTTATTATTATTCTACGCTGGAGATTCAAGAGAATTTAAATCAATGAAACACAAGTTTTCATTTAAATCATCATTCATTATCTCAGCTGTAGCACTTGCAATTTTAACTGGATTTGCAACAGCTACGTATGCGACATGGATTTTAGGATTTGATTTTACACATTTTATAACAATTGCATCGTTCTTATCATTTACAAGTTTTGCTTTTATAATGTTATTCTCAGGGGTATTGACATGGATTGGTTTCCCAGGGGTAATTATATTTGTCCTCTTACTATTTTTCTCAATTCCTTTATTGGCAATGGCACAACCATTAGTACCTCAATTCTACCAAGATTGGGTTCTTCCATGGTTACCAATGCGTTTCTTGTATGATGGTGCTCGCAGCATTCTTTATTATGGAGCATCTTTCTGGAACAGTTCTACAATGGGCCTAACTTATGTCTTAGCAATCGGTAGTGTCTTGTTTTTTGCCGAAGGATTATCACCCAAACATCGTAAAGTTGAAAAAGAAATTAACGATAAAATTAAAGAGATGGAAGTTAAATAGAATTCTTTAAATGAATCTTGAAATAAATTAAAAACCTCAGGGTAATCACCTTTTTAAGTGATTGCCCTGAGGTTTTTAATTTATTAATTATGGTTTTATTTTTGTCCACTTTGAATAAAAAAGTTAGCATGTTTATAGTTATAAATAGTTTGAGAAAGATCAAAAGGTTCACCGCTTACTGTATAAAAAAGTTCATCAATATAGAGTCCAGGCGAATTTTCTGGTAGTTCTAAAAGGGTTGATTCTGTCTTTTTAAGGGTGTCTGTACGTAAATATTTATCGGAGAAACCTATTTTTAATTTTAAAACTTCTTTCAAGTAATTAAAAATAGACTCACTGATTATTTCGCGATTAAGATAAGGAACAAGTTTTTTTCGATAGTAGGATCTCTCAATACAGAGAACTTGATTATCGATGTAACGAATTCTTTTTATTAAATAAACTTCCTCACCCGGAGCACAATTTAATTCCCTGGCTACATCAGCATTGGGTAGTTCAACTTTTAAATCAATCACTTTTGTAGATAATTTACTGTTTTCTAAATCTTTTGTAAAGCCCATGTTCGTCATTAGAGCGATGTAACCGTCTCTTTTTTGACGACGAACAAAAATTCCGCTACCTTGTACTTGATAAATAATACCCTTATCTTCTAAAGTTGTGAGAGCTTTAACGAGTGTCGTCTTACTGACGGCATATTTGGCAATAAGTTCATTTAGACTAGGGAGTTGCGTCCCTTGATTCAAATTTTTATTTTTAATTGCAAGCTCAATTTGATCAGCAATTTCTTGATACTTTAACATTTCATGCCTCCATTAAAATAATGTATCCTTTATTGTATAACATTGTTCCCGCCTTGTACATCTAGATGAAAAGGGTTACAAAAAAAGTGTTGACTTATTGTGCACGTACAATTAAAATATACATATACAAAGATTTGTAAGGGTTTACAATTTTTTTCTATTTATTCGTTTTTATCTGAGGAGGAGAAAAATATGGCAAGTAAGGTTAGAGATTATACAAAATTAGCTACAGATATTTTAGAAGCAATTGGTGGAGAAAAAAATTTAGCAGGAGCAACGCATTGTGCGACACGGTTACGACTAGTGCTACATGAGGTTCCTTCAGATGCTAAAGAAAAAATATCAGCAATGGCAGGCGTTATCACTGTTGTTGAAAGTGGTGGACAATTCCAAGTAGTTATTGGACCACATGTTGCGGATGTTTATGATGCATTCTCAGCAATGATTGATAGTTCAGAAGTAGAGGAAGTAGAAGCACCAAAAACAAGTATAATGAATCGAGTTATTGCAACAATGTCTGCGGTTTTTGCCCCATTCGTTTACATATTGGCCGCGGCAGGTATTATTCAAGGGAGTTTAATTCTAATTACTTTAGCTATGCCAAATTTTCCTAAAAGTGGTACATATCAAGTTTTAAGCTTTATTTCTTGGGCACCATTTACGTTCTTACCAATATTTATTGCCATAACGGCAGCTAAACATTTTAAAACAAACAGTTTAATCGCTGTTGCATGTTGTGCTGCATTAGTTAGTCCCACATGGGCAGAGATGGCTGGAACTATTGCTAGCGGTACAAGTATTAACTTTATGGGTATTCCATTATCTCAAACAGTTTATACATCATCAGTATTGCCACCATTATTTTTAGTTTGGATTCTTTCTTATCTTGAAAGATTCTTGAGTAAAAAGATACCTGACATTATTAAAGAACTTGCTGTTCCATTATTATGTCTATTAATTATGGTTCCTTTAACAATCTTAATTATTGGACCACTTTCATCTCTTGGAGCTGAAGGAATCGCAAAAGGATATAATTATTTAGTTAAAGTTGCACCACCTTTAGCAGGTGTTATTATTGGTGGTTTCTGGCAAGTACTTGTTATTTTTGGTATCCATTGGGGTGTTACGCCAATGGTTATGGCCAATTTCAAAATGAATGGAATGGACTCATTTCAGGCTTTTCAAACAATTGCAGTGGTCGCACAAGTTGGTGCTGTTTTAGGTGTATTTATTAAGTCTAAGAACAGAGAATTAAAAAATATATCTCTTTCAGCATTTATTACAGGATTATTTGGGATTACAGAACCAGCAATTTATGGTGTGACATTAAGATTTAAAAAACCATTTATCTTTGGTTGTATTTCAGGAGCGTTTGGTGCATTAATTACAAGTTTCTTTAATTCATATTATTTTGCTTATGCTGGACTACCAAGTTTATTAACCATTGTAAATGCAATTAGTCCTAAATACCCACACTCATTTATTGGTATGGTTGTTGGATGTATTGTAGCAATTGTGGGTTCAGTTCTACTTGTTCAAATTTTTGGTACGGGTGAAACAGTTAGTGAAGTCGCAACAATGGAAGCACAGTTAGATGATGCACCAGCTAAGGTCGCACCAGTTATGAGTACGCCAGTAATAAATGCACCAGGCGTTGTTAATAGCCCTGTAACAGGGAAAGTAATTGCGTTAACAGAAGTAGAGGATGAAGTATTTTCATCTGGTGCAATGGGCAAAGGTGTTGCTGTAAATCCAACGGATAATAAAATATATGCACCATTTGATGGTCAGGTTGTCATGACTACAGAGACACAACATGCGATTGGATTAAAATCTGTAGATGGTGTAGAAGTTTTAATTCATATTGGAATGGATATCGTTGAATTAAAAGGAAAATATTTTGCAACACAAGTTAAAAATCATGATTATGTAAAAATGGGTGATTTACTTGTTGAATTTGATCAAGAGAAGATAAAAGAATCAGGATTTTCAGTAGTAACACCTGTAATTGTGACTAATTCAGATGATTACGAAGATGTTATTGCGTATACGCAAAATGAAATTCACCATGGAGAACCAATAATGGAATTAATTCCAAAAGGAGAAAAATAAAATGTCTAAATTACCGAAGGATTTTTTGTGGGGTGGCGCTTTGGCTGCTCATCAGTTTGAAGGCGGCTGGAATGTTGATGGAAAAGGGCCAAGTGTTATTGATGTGATGACTGCAGGAGCAAATGGTGTTCCGCGGGAAATTACGGAAACTATTGAAACAGATAAATTTTATCCGAATCATGATGCAATTGATTTTTATCATCATTACAAAGAAGATATTCAATTTTTCTCTGAAATGGGATTGAAGTGCTTACGAACATCAATCGCGTGGTCACGTATTTTCCCAATGGGAGATGAAAGCGAACCAAATGAAGCGGGATTACAATTTTATGATGATGTTTTTGATGAATTATTAAAAAAAGGTATTCAACCAGTGATTACCCTATCGCATTTTGAAATGCCACTCCATTTAGCTAAAGAATATGGTGGTTTTAGAAATCGTAAATTAATTGATTTTTTTGAAAATTTTGCTACGGTTTGCTTTAAACGTTATCAATCTAAAGTAAAATATTGGATGACATTTAATGAAATTAATAATCAAATGGATACAAATAACCCCATCTTTTTGTGGACTAATTCTGGAGTTATTGTGAACGATGGTGAAAATCCCAAAGAAATTATGTATCGAGTTGCACATAACGAACTCTTGGCTAGCGCTAAGGCGGTTATTGCTGGTAAAAAAATTAATTCTGATTTTGAAATAGGATGCATGGTATCACACGTACCAATTTATCCTTATTCATGTGATCCGGAAGATATCATGGCTGCTGAAGAGGCAATGCATCAACGCTTCTTTTTCCCAGATGTTCATGTTCGTGGAGAATACCCACGTTATGCACTAAAAGAGTTTGAACGTCACAATTATGATGTTGGGATTCAAGAAGGCGATATGGAGATATTGAAAAAAGGGACAGTTGATTATCTAGGATTCAGTTACTATATGTCAACAGTTGTTAAAGCAGATGCTGAAGCAGATCATTTAGGTGATGTTGTGAATGGTGGACTACCTAATGGGGTTCCTAATCCGTATATTAAATCTAGTGACTGGGGCTGGGCAATTGATCCCGATGGTTTACGATATACGTTAAATCGATTATATGATCGCTATCAGTTACCGTTATTTATTGTTGAAAATGGTTTTGGCGCGATTGACAAGCTTGAAGATAATCATGAAATTCATGATCCTGAACGTGTAAGTTATCTAAAAGAACATATTGAAGCAATCGAAAAAGCAGTTGATTATGATGGTGTTGAAGTCTTAGGATATACACCATGGGGTGTTATTGATTTAGTATCATTTACAACTGGTGAGATGAAAAAGCGTTATGGTATGATTTATGTTGATCGTGATAATGAGGGCAATGGATCGATGAAACGTTATAAAAAAGACTCATTTACTTGGTATAAAAATGTAATTGAAACAAATGGAGAAAGTCTTTAAAAGTTATTATAGAAAGAAAAAGCATCTCATTTATTAATAAATGAGATGCTTTTTGATTAATAAAAAAACAAATGACAACCGGTTGACATAAAAATATAAACAGGTTATACTTTGGTTATTCTTTCAGAAAGCGCTTTCTAAAAGTTGAGTTTATAGGTACAGGCAATTGCTATTTTTTAGTGAAATGGGACATTTATTAAACAAATAGAATGGGGTAAATAGAATGGAAAACAAAGTAAACGTAGATACAAATCAAGTTGAAGAAATTCCTCTTTTTCGAAAACTAAGTTATTCACTTACAGATTTTGGCGGAAATATTCTATTTGTAAGTATTAGTACGTACTTGTTATATTTTTATACAGATGTTTTTGGAATTGGGATTGGTGTAGCTGGAACTATCTTGCTCGTCACACGATGCGTTGATATGTTTGATGCACCAATATGGGGCTTTTTAATTGATCATACACATACAAAATGGGGACAAAGTCGGCCGTATTTCTTGTGGTTATGTGTACCATTTGCATTCTTTACATGGTTAACATTTACTACACCGAATTTATCGGGATCGTCCAAAGTTATCTATGCATCAGTTGTTTACGTCATTGCAGGAATTATATATACCGGAATTAGTACCCCTATGACGTCGATTTTACCTAACTTAACAAATGATTCAGACCAAAGAACGGTTTTGAATTCATATCGAATGGTTGGAGGAAATGTTGGTCTATTGGTTGCTAATGGTGTTGTTTTACCATTAGTTCAAATATTAGGGCAAGGAAATGATCGTAAAGGATTCTCATATGCAATGATTATTTTAGGGATTATCTCCATTATTGCCTTTTTAATTGCCTTTTTAAATTTACGAGAAATTAATACAACGATTACGAAATCAATATCATTAAAACAGAGTGTTAAAGCAACAAAAAGTAATTGGCCTTGGATTTTATTGGTTATTTCCAACTTATTCTATTGGATTGGAACAACTGTTAGAAGTTCAGGCATGATTTATTATTTTCAATATAATATCCATGCAAAATCATTAGTCGCAGTTGCTGGTTCTTTATCTGTTGTTGCTGTTATAGGGATGATATCAATTCCATTACTTGTTAAACGTACAAATAAAAGAACGGTTCTAATTGGAGCACTATTGATGGGAGCAATCTGTAACATGTTGCTTCAAGCAGTTGGTAGTAATCAAGTTTGGGTTGTTATCTTATATTGCCTAGGATCAATTGGAACGGGTGTTGCAGCTGCAATGCCATTCCTAATGTTGGCTGATGCGGTTGATTTTGGTCAATGGAAAACAGGAATCAGAGCCAGTGGCTTTTTAACAGCTATTGGAAGTGCATTCTGTGTTAAAGCAGGTAGTGGGATTGGCGGATTTATTCCATCACAAGTAATGCAATTCTTTGGATATATACCCAATCACACTCAAACGAGTCAATCTTTATTAGGCATTAACTTAAGTTTTATCTGGATTCCAGCCATGCTGTTCATACTTGCTGCAGTTCCAATGTTTTTCTATGGTAAATTTGAACGAAATGAAGATAAAGTTAGATTAGAATTAGCTAAAAAAGAAGCAGCTTAAAAAGTTAATGGTGGGGATAATGGTTTTGCTTATTTTATGGTAAACTAAGAGTACTAAAAGTTAAGCGGTAACAATTTAACTAAAATTAGACGACTTAGGAGCAAATAAAATGCAAAATCCAAAACTTGATGATGTCGCTGAATTGGCAGGCGTTTCTAAAACGACTGTATCTAGGGTGTTGAACAATAGAGGTTATCTTAGCGAAAAGACAGTTAAAAAGGTTCGTGATGCTGTGAAAGAGTTACATTATCAGCCTAATGATGTTGCAAGACAATTATTTAATAAAGAAACAAAACTAATAGGGCTTATTTTCCCAACCATTGCGAATCCTTTTTTTGGACAATTAGCTTACCATTTAGAAACGAAACTTTTTAATAGAGGTTATAAGGTTCTTATCGGTAACTCAAAAAATGATTCAGAAAAAGAAGTGACTTATTTACGTAAACTAATGGCAAATCAAGTTGATGGGCTAATTGTTGGAGCACATAATGAAGGAATTGAAGAATATCATAATACAAATTTACCAATTGTCGCAATTGATAGAATTATGAATGGTGATATTCCGGTCGTTTCTTCTGATAATTATAGTGGCGGTAAAATGGCAACAGAATTGCTATTAGAACATGGGGCAACCTCAATTGTACATACAAATGGACCTTATGATTTAGAAACGCCTGCTCGAGATAGACGTAGGGCATACGAGAAAATTATGAGTGAACATGGGTTGCCAGCCGTAACGTATACAATTGATTTTAATTGGACAGAAACAGAAAAAACAAAAGTTATTAAAAGAATTTTTGAGGATCTTAAACGAGTGGATGGTATTTTTGCTTCGAATGATACAGACGCTAGTTTGATCATAAAAATAGCTAGAGAATATGGCAAACGAGTACCTGAAGATTTACTTGTTATTGGCTATGATGGGACAGATGTTGTTCGATTATTTAAACCAGAACTAACAACAATTATTCAACCAATTGAACAGATGGCTGATGCAGCTATTGATATTTTAATGAAGAAAATAGAAGGTAAAGAGACACCTATGCAAGTAGTACTACCGGTACAATTATATAAAGGAGAAACGGCATAGTAGGTGCGTTTTTATTTTAAGATAATGACAACCGGTTAACATATAGAACGAGGAGAAGACAATTTTGAAAAATGAAACGATTAATTATCCAGAGGTAACTGATGAAAGATATCGATTAAAGTATCATATTACGGCACCAGCAGGTTGGATGAATGATCCAAATGGGTTTTGCTTTTTTAAAGGGTACTATCACATCTTTTATCAACATCATCCAAATTCAACACAGTGGGGACCAATGCATTGGGGTCATTCAAGAAGTAAAGATTTAGTTAATTGGGAAAGCTTACCAATTGCTTTGGTTCCTGGTGATCAAGAAGATCAGGATGGCTGTTTTTCAGGTAGCGCAATTGTGAAGGATGAGCGTCTCTATTTAATTTATACAGGACATAATTTGAAAGACAAAAATGATCCGGATAGTTATTGGCAGAATCAAAACCTAGCCGTTAGTGATGATGGCATAACTTTTGAAAAATTTGCTGGTAATCCAGTGATTTCAATGCCTCCTGTAGATAATGATGCTGATTTTAGAGATCCAAAAATTTGGTTTGAAAATGGAAAATATAATATTGTAATCGGAAGCAAAAATAAGGATGGCTTGGGTCGAGTTCTTATGTATAACTCAGATGATTTAGAACATTGGGACTACTTAGGACCTATTGCAACTGCTAAATCAGTTGATTCTGAAGGATTCGTTTGGGAATGTCCTGACCTTTTCGAAATTGACGGACAAGACGTTTTAGTAATGTCACCACAAGGAATTAAAGCTGATAAATTAAAATATAGAAATTTCTTCCAAACAGGATATCTGACTGGAAAATTTGATGAAGAGACACATTCATTACATCATGGTGAGTTCACTGAATTAGATTATGGACATGATTTCTATGCAACACAATCAATGGTTACGCCTGACGGTAGAAGGATCATATTTGCATGGATGGACATGTGGGAGAGCCCCATGCCAGAACAGGAAGATGGTTGGGCAGGCGCACTAACATTTCCAAGAGAATTAAATATGAAAAATGGTAAATTATTGATGACACCAGTTGAAGAAATTAAAAAATTGCGCGAAAAAGTATTATTAGATGTCACTAAACCTAAGGATACAACCACTATTTTTGAAGCCCCTACAAAGAGTTTTGAGTATTTAGCGAACTTTAATGGGCAAGAAAATGTCAGCGTTAAAATTAAAAATAGCGATAATAAATTATTAATAAAAGTTAGCTATCAAGCTGCAACAGGTAAGGTAACATTACAAAAGTATAATGACGATTTACTTCGAGAAACTAATGTGAGCGTTGCCAATGAATTGGATGTTCATTTATTAATGGACAACAGTTCAGCAGAATTATTTGTGAATAATGGAGAAGCATGTTTCTCTGAAAGGGTTTATGATGAAAAGGAACTTATAGTTGAAACAAGTAGCGATTCAACTAATTATGATATTAAAATATATGAACTTGGAGGAACAATGTAATGTTATTAGGAAGTATTGAAGCAGGTGGCACTAAATTTGTATGCGCGGTAGGTAACGAAGATTATCAAGTAAAGGATCAAATTCAAATTCCCACGACTACACCTGTTGAAACATTAACGGCAGTCGTAGACTATTTTAAGCAATTTGAAATAGCTGCACTTAGTGTTGCCTCATTTGGACCAATTGAAATCAGAAAAACGTCACCTAAATATGGATTTATCACGAAAACACCAAAACCGGGTTGGGGTGATACGGATTTCTTGGGATTTCTTAAGGGCAAACTGGATATTCCAACATTTTGGACAACGGATGTAAATGGTTCAGCTTACGGTGAATATACAATGTCGACATTGTTTAATGAGAAAATTAATTCACTTGTTTATTACACAATTGGAACTGGTGTGGGCGCTGGAGCAGTAATTGATGGCCACTTAGTTGGCGGTATTGGCCATCCTGAAATGGGCCATGTCTTAGTTAAGAGACATCCTGATGATCTTGATTTTAAAGGTGTCTGTCCATTTCATGGTGATTGTTTAGAGGGCTTAGTTGCTGGACCAACATTTGAAGCACGGACTGGTAAAAAAGGTAAAGATGTCCCATTAACAGACAAAACTTGGGATATTATGGCCTACTATATTGCTCAGGCTGCCGTTCAAACAACGTTAAGTTTACGTCCTAATAAAATTATTTTTGGGGGCGGCGTTACAAATGATGTTTTATTGGAAAAAGTGCGACATGAATTCAAAGAAATTTTAAATGATTATGTTGACGTTCCTCCATTAGATCAATATATTACAGCACCACAAGTTGCTAATAATGGATCAGCCAATGTTGGAAACTTCGCTTTAGCTGAAAAAATGTTATCTGAATGATAGGGTTATTTAACAAAATTGGAGGGTAAAATAATGACAAACAAAAATTATTATGATGTAACAAAATGGCCTATTGGTAACCCGTACGAAGATATTGGGGAAGTTATTAATAGTATTATTACTGATATTAAAAGTCATCAAACTGATAGTAATAGCAATGATGGTGGAAAACCAGGGGCAGTTATTTATCTACCACCAGCTGATTATCACTTGCGTACACAAGTCTTAATAGATATTAGTTTTCTTAAAATTCAAGGATCTGGGCATGGATTTACGTCATCAAGCATTCGGTTTAACGTACCACAAAACGAATGGTCAAATTTACATGAATTATGGCCTGGTGGTAGTCGTGTTCTTGTTGACCTCGATCCTAAAACAACGGATGAAGAATCTGAAGGTGCAGCTTTCTATGTTGCAAGAGAAGGAAATCCGCGTATTAGTTCAGTCGAATTTTCGAACTTTAATATTGATGGGTTACACTTTATTGATGATGGCACAGGCGAAAAAAATCCAGAAAATACGTATGTGAATGGTAAGACTGGAATTTATGTTGCAAGTGCACAAGATTCATTCCGTATTACAGAAATGGGTTTTGTTTACTTAGAACATGGTGTAACCATTTATAACGCAGATGCATTAACAATCCACGATAATTTTATTGCTGAATGTGGTAATTGTATTGAACTACGTGGATGGGGACAAGCTTCGAAAGTAACTGAAAATTTAATGGGCGCTGGATTTAATGGCTATACCATTTTTGCGGAAAACTTCGGAGGACTGCTAATTACGACTAATAATATTTTCCCAAGAGGTGCAAGTAGCATTTCATTATCTGGCGTGACGAAATCGTCTGTTACAAATAATCGCATTCATGCATTTTATCCCGGAATGGTTATTTTAGATGATAATTGCTCAGAGATATTGGTTTCTTCAAACCATATGCTGCATGATCAAGAACCGTGGGCGCCTATGCAACATCGAGATAATGGATTAGACGATTTATATGGGCTGTTATCAATTAGCGGTAATGATAATTCCGTCATTGGAAATCATTTTTCAGAAACGGTTGATCAAAACACGCTTAAACCAGTTGGTGCAACACCGGTCATTATCCGACTTGCTGCCGGACATGGTAATTATATTGCAAATAATAATGTTGTGGCTACAGAAATTCAATCAGGTAGTGGCGATTCAGCATTTTCTGCACAAGTAGATGCGTTACTAGCAACCGAAGAATTAAAAAAAGTCACAGTAACAACTGTTTTGGTTGAAAAGAAGTCAACGCAAAATACAATTTTAGATTCTGGAAGCAATGAACAAGTTATTTTGGATAAAAATGTGAATGCTTTTAGAGCAACACCAACCGTCCCAAAAAAACAGTAATTTTAAATAAATGATTTAATTTGTGCCACTTTGATAAAATAGGACTATAATGAAAGTTGAAGTTAGAACTTAATATAACTGTCCAAATCAAAAGAGGCGATAGCAATGGCAAAGTTGAGTAAAGAACAACGCAAAGCAATGGCTCAAAAAGCAATGGACGAACGTGCTAAACATCCACAAGCTGAAAAAAAACAATCAGGTTTTAAATTTATTGAAGATGAATCAACTAAGTTAGGTGCAGAAAAAAACTAATTATAAAAGTTCAAAGATTAATTCTAAGTATTCTTGGAATTAATCTTTTTTTAGTTAACTAAAAATATTAAATTGGGTGTAAGTCATGTACAATTTGAATGATAGATAATTTAATGAGGAGTGATAATCGATGTTAATTAAACAAGTACATATTGAAAATAAAGAAGAATTACAAGATATTCGAGTAGAAAATGGCATGTTTACTGAGATTGGGGTAAATTTACAACAAAATGCTGATGAAAAAGTCATTGATGCAACCGATAAATTGATGTTACCGCCATTTGTTGATCCACATGTTCATTTGGATTCAACGCTCACAGCAGGTGATCCGGAATGGAACGAATCTGGGACTTTATTTGATGGCATTCGGATTTGGTCTGAACGTAAAAAGACGTTAACCCATGAAGATGTTAAAGAACGTGCTGTTACAGCATTAAAAATGCAGGCAGCCCATGGTGTTCAGTTTGTTCGTTCACATGTTGATGTGACTGATCCTGATTTAGTGGCTTTGAAAGCTTTAATTGAGGTCCGCGAAGAAGTTAAACCTTGGATGGAATTACAATTAGTTGCTTTCCCACAAGAAGGTATTTTATCATTTCCAAATGGGAAGGAATTAATGACAAAAGCTGCTGAATTAGGAGTGGATGCAATTGGTGCAATTCCCCATTTTGAATTTAATAGAGAATATGCAGTTGAATCACTCCATTTCGCTTTTGAATTGGCTCAGAAATATAATTTATTATTTGATGCACATACGGATGAAATCGATGATCCTAGTTCTCGTAGCTTGGAAACCGTTGCGACATTAGCTTTAGAAACAGGGATGAAAGATAAGGTTACAGCATCACATACAACAGCGATGGGTTCATATGATGATGCTTATTTGTACAAATTAATGCGTTTATTGAAGATGTCAGAAATGAACTTTATTGCTAATCCACTTGTAAATATGTTCTTAGGTGGACGTTTTGACACATATCCAAAGCGTCGTGGGTTAACACGCGTCAAAGAATTGGATGAGAATGGGTTGAACGTTGCATTTGGTGAAGATGACATCAAAGATCCATGGTATCCAATGGGAGATGGCAACATGTTAGACGCCTTGCACATGGGATTACATGCGACTCAGATTATGGGTTATAGTCAAATTATGAATGCTTACCGATTTGTGACGACTAATGGCGCTAAATCTATGCATGTTATGGATCATTATGGAATTGAAGTTGGAAAACCAGCTAATTTCGTCATTATGGATAGTGATAATTTTTATGATGCGTTGAATACACGTGCTGCCGTTATGTTATCAGTCCATAATGGTGATGTGATTAGTGAAACCAAGCCAGCAGAAACCCAGTTATATATCTAGTAAGTAATCGTTTTGGTAGCGCCTTCTTGATTTGAATGCTAGAATCAAGGCATGACTTGAAAAGGGGTAATAAAATGAAAATGATTAATTTAGGCGATAGCGAACTTCAAGTATCATCTGTCGGTTTGGGATGCATGCGCATGCCAGAATTGTCGACTGGGCAAGCTGCAGAAATGATTCAAACATCAGTTGATCATGGCATTAATTTCTTTGATCACGCAGATATTTATGGTGCAGGAAAAGCTGAAGAAGTGTTTGCGGCAGGATTTACTGAAACTGGGTTATCACGTGAAGACATTATTCTTCAATCAAAATGTGGTATCGTTCCAGGTGTAGAGTATAATTTTACTGCTGAACACATTGAAAAAAGTGTTGACGGTATTTTAAAACGATTAAATACGGAATATATTGATAGCTTATTGTTACACAGACCTGATACGTTAATGGAACCTGAAGCTATTGCTCGTGTATTTGAAAAACTACAAAAATCTGGAAAAGTACGTCATTTTGGTGTTAGTAATTTCTATCCTGGGCAAGTTGATTTATTACAACAAGCTTTGGATATGAAACTATTAGTTAACCAACTCCAATTCGGTGTCATGCACACTGGAATGATTGATTTGGGAACAAATGTGAATATGGTTAATGATGCTGGAATTAATCGTGATGGCGGTATTTTAGAATATTCGCGTCTTAAAAAAATGACGATTCAAGCATGGTCACCATTCCAATACGGATTCTTTGAAGGTACATTCTTAGATAATCCAAAATTTGCTGAATTAAATGAAGTTTTAAACCGTTTAGCTAAAGAAAAAGAAACAACTAATACTGGAATCGCAACAGCATTTATTCTACGTCACCCAGCTAAAATGCAGGTGATTGCTGGAACAATGAACGCAAAAAGAATTGTTGAAATTGCGAATGCTTCAGAACTTGAGCTAACACATGAAGAATGGTACGAAATTTATCGTGCAGCAGGAAATAAATTACCATAAATGAAAAAATTAAAGTAACTAACTAATTACTATTTTAGTTGGTTACTTTTTATATTAAGCGTATGAAAATTTCGTAGTTAACATACTGGGTATGGTAAAATTAGAATTAATAGGTGGTGGATTTGATTTGGAAAACAAATATGAGCATGTTTATCGTGAAATTAAAGCGAAAATTGTCGCGGGTGAATATGAAGTAAACGATAAATTAATGACTGAATCACAGTTAATGTCGATTTACGAATCTAGTCGTTATGCGGTTCGTAAAGCAATTGGTGATTTAGAGAATGCAGGGTATGTCTACCGAATACAAGGTGGCGGTATCTTCGTTAATGATTGGCATACTGTAAAAAAAGTGACACAAAATAATAAAATAATTGGTGTCATGACGACACATATTGCTGATTATATTTTTCCAAATATTATCACTGGAATAGATCGTATTATTTCTGAAGAGGGATATACAATCATGCTAAGTAATACGCTTGATAATGCTGAAAAAGAACGATATAGCCTTTTAAGAATGCTTGAAATGAATTTATCTGGACTAATCGTAGAACCAACACAAAGCGCATTAATAAATAAAAATAAGGATTTATACGAAAAGATAGTGGCGCAAAAAATACCAGTCCTTTTTATTAATGCACATTATGAAAACTTGGAAATTCCATACTTAGAGTTAAATGATTTTAATGGTAGTGAGGTTGCTACAGAGCATTTGATAAATGAAGGACATGGAAAAATACTTGGTATTTTTAAAGTGGATGATAAACAAGGTCAGTTAAGAATGAATGGATTCGTGCAAGCTTATATGGAACATTCAGCTATTTCATACCAAAGTGAGATATTGATGTACCAATCTGCTGATTCAATGCAAAATATCTATAAAAAAATTGAAAAGATTCTGCATAGATCGGATCATCCAACCGCGATTGTTTGTTACAATGACCAGCTTGCCATTAAATTAATAGATATTGTTAAGTCGATGGGAATGAAAATTCCTGAAGATATCTCAATTGTTGGTTTTGATGATTATCAATTATCAAAATATATGTCACCTAAATTAACAACAATTAGACATCCAAAGGAAAAAATGGGCCGAGAAGCTGCGACGATGTTATTAAAAATGATTAATTCTAAAACAATGTCGGCGAAATCTGTCGTATATGATGCAAAGCTAATCATTCGAGAAAGCGTTAAAAATAGGAATTAAAGCATGATAAGTATTACTCAAATTTGAGTAATACTTATTTTTTTGAAATTCATTCGAACAAATAAAAATAACTATTGATTTGTTCGAATGAATGTGAGAAAATGACCTTGTTGATAAATGCAAACGTTTTCAGAAAACGGTTGCTGTAGGTTTTTCGGTTGGTCGTACCAATCGGACAATAAAATTTGGAGGTGTCATATGCAAAAAGAAAAGAAAATATCTAGTAAGTTTATTTACTTTTTTGGGTCATTCGGAGGAATTTTGTTCGGATACGATATCGGGGTTATGACGGGGGCTTTACCATTCTTGCAAAAAGATTGGGCTCTTCAAAATAGTGCCGGAACCGTTGGTTGGATTACTTCAGGAGTTATGTTCGGTGCCATCTTTGGTGGCGCGTTAGCCGGTAAGCTTTCAGATAAGCTAGGTCGACGTAAAATGATTTTGATGTCAGCTATTATTTTCGTTATTGGTTCATTACTCGCATCATTCTCACCAAATAATGGCCAAATGTATTTAATTATTGTTCGTATTTTCCTTGGACTAGCAGTTGGTGCTTCATCAGCATTAGTACCAGCATACATGTCAGAAATGTCTCCGGCTAAATTACGAGGACGACTATCAGGAATTAATCAAACAATGATTGTTTCCGGAATGTTACTTTCATATATTATGGATTTTCTATTAAAAGATTTACCTGAAGCATGGGCATGGCGCGTTATGCTTGGCTTAGCAGCAGTACCAGCTGTTGTTTTATACTTTGGGGTTTCACGTTTACCAGAATCACCTCGTTTCTTAGTTAAAACAAATAAAGTTGATGAAGCTCGCCAAGTATTAACTTGGATTCGTCCAGCTAATGAAGTTGAACAAGAATTAGCTGATATTCAAACTACTGCGGGTGAAGAAAATCATATTGAAAAAACATCAATGGTTCAATTATTCACAGGTAAATATCGTTACTTAGTTATGGCCGGTGTTGGTGTTGCTGCATTCCAACAATTCCAAGGGGCTAACGCAATCTTCTATTACATTCCTTTAATTGTTGAAAAAGCAACTGGGAATGAAGCAAGTTCAGCACTAATGTGGCCAATTATTCAAGGGATTATCCTTGTCTTAGGTTCACTCTTATTCTTAGTTATTGCAGATAAATTTAAACGTAGAACACTTTTAATTCTTGGCGGTTTAGTAATGGGACTATCATTTATCTTACCTACAATCATTAACATGGTTGTACCAAATACGAGTCCTATGATGATTGTTGTTTTCTTATGTATCTACGTTGCATTCTACTCATTTACATGGGCTCCACTTACATGGGTATTAGTTGGTGAATTATTCCCATTAGCTGTTCGTGGAAGTGCTTCAGGAATTGCATCTTCAGCTAACTGGATTGGATCATTCTTAGTAGGACTATTATTCCCTATTATGACAGCTTCAATGCCACAAGATGCTGTGTTCGCAATCTTCGGAATCATTTGTTTATTAGGTGTTCTATTCATTCGTTTCTTCGTTCCAGAAACACGTGGTCGCTCATTAGAAGAAATTGAAAAAGAAGGTACAAGAAATTAAGTAACCTATACGTTAGGAGTGTAATTGATATGGATTTAGTAAAAACATCTCAAGCAATAAAAAATGGTCAAGTTTCACTTGGAATTGAATTAGGCTCAACACGTATCAAAGCAGTTTTAGTTACGGACGATTTTAAGACAATTGCAACAGGGAGCTTCAATTGGGAAAACCAATTGGAGGATGGTCTTTGGACTTATTCTCTTGAACAAGTTTGGACGGGGATTCAAGCTAGTTATAGACAAATGGCTGCAAATGTTCAAAGCAAATACCATGAATCATTAACAAAAATAGATTCAATTGGTATCAGTGCTATGATGCATGGTTACCTTGTCTTTTCGAAATCTGATGATTTATTAGTTCCCTTTAGAACATGGAGAAATAATAATACAGAACAATCAGCTGATGAATTAACAGAGTTGTTAAACTTCAATATTCCACAACGTTGGAGTATTGCACATCTTTATCAAGCTGTTTTAAATAATGAAGCCCATGTAAATGACATTGGTCATTTAGAAACATTAGCTAGTTATGTTCATTATATGTTATCTGGTAAAAAAGTTATCGGAATTGGGGATGCCTCTGGTATTTTCCCAATTGATGAAAAAACAGGCACATACTCAGCTGATTTATTAGATAAATTCAGTGGTATTGAAAAAGTTTCTGCTTATGATTGGGATATTAAAGACATCCTACCTACTGTTTTGAGAGCTGGTGAAAATGCTGGATCATTAACAGATACAGGAGCTAAATTACTTGATGTTAGTGGCAAACTTGAAAGTGGTAGCTTGATGGCACCACCTGAAGGTGACGCAGGTACAGGGATGGTTGGGACCAACAGTGTACGTAAGAGAACAGGTAATATCTCAGTTGGAACCTCTGCTTTTTCTATGACTGTTTTAGATCAGCCTATGAAAAAAGTGTACAAAGATATTGATATTGTAACAACACCAAGTGGTGCGCCAGTTGCAATGGTTCATGTTAATAATAGTTCGTCAGATATTAATGCATGGGCTTCAATCTTTGGCGAGTTCGCAGCAAAACTAGGTGTTCATTTAACACCAGATCAGTTGTATGAACGATTATTCTTAGAATCAACTCATGCTGATGCCGATGCAGGTGGATTAATGAATTATAGTTACTTATCAGGTGAAAATATTACACATATGCCTGAAGGTCGTCCATTATTTGTTCGAACACCTAACAGTAACTTTACATTACCTAACTTCATCAAGACGCAATTATATGCGGCATTTGCACCACTTAAGATTGGAATGGATATTTTAAGTCAAGAAGAACATATCCAAACTGATGTAATGATTGCTCAAGGTGGTATTTTAAAAACAGCTGTAATCGGACAACAAGTATTAGCTAATACGTTGAATATTCCAATTACGGTTATGAATACTGCTGGTGAGGGTGGACCTTGGGGAATGGCTGTCTTAGCAATATTTGCTAAGAAAAATAATAACGGTCAAAGCTTAGAAGACTTCTTAGATCATGAAGTTTTTGTAGACCCAGAAAGTATGACGTTAAGCCCAGAACCTGAAGGTGTAGAAGGTTACAATACATTTATAGCTAGATACGAAGCTGGCTTGTCTATTGAGTCAGAGGCAATAAAAAAAATTAAGGAAGAAAAGAGGAACTAGTATATATGTTAGAAAAGCTAAAACAAGAAGTGTACGATGCTAACATGCTGTTACCTAAGTACAACTTAATTACCTTTACATGGGGTAACGTGAGTGGAATCGATCGTGAAAAAGGGTTATTCGTCATCAAACCATCTGGTGTTGATTACGATGATTTAAAACCTGAAGATATGGTTGTTGTTGATTTAGACGGTAAGAAAATTGAGGGTGATATGAATCCCTCAAGCGATACAGAAACGCATCGCATTCTATACAATAACTTCCCTAATATTAAAGGTGTCGTTCATACTCACTCACCTTGGGCTGTTTCATTCGCACAAGCAGGCTTGGATATTCCAGCAGCCGGTACAACACATGCAGATACCTTTTATGGCTCAGTTCCAGCAAGCCGTATCATGAATGAAGCTGAAGTTGTCACAGAATATGAAAAACAAACAGGTGACGTGATTGTCGAAACGTTCAAAAAACGTGGACTCGATCCTGATCAAATTCCAGCTGTTTTGGTTAATGATCATGGTCCATTTACATGGGGTACATCTGCTTTAGATGCTGTGCATAATGCTGTTGTCTTAGAAGAAGTTGCAAAGATGACTTATCATACATTGCAATTGAATCCACATGCAATTGACATGCCACAATACTTATTGGATAAGCATTTCCTAAGAAAACATGGTAAAAATGCATATTATGGTCAAATTAAACACTAAAACACGTTTTTAAAAATAATAAACTATTAGGAGGAATTATATTATGTTAAAAGTTAGTGAAAAAGAATTTTGGTTCGTTGTCGGTAGTCAAGGTTTATACGGTCAAGATGTTTTAGACGTTGTTCAAGGTGATGCAGAAAAAATTATTGATAATTTAAATGCTAGTGGTTCACTACCATACAAAATTGTCTTTAAAGAAGTTGCAACAACTGCTGAAGTTATTACTAACATCATGAAAGAAGCTAACTTTGAAGACAAAGTTGCTGGTGTGATTACTTGGATGCATACTTTCTCACCTGCTAAAAACTGGATTCGTGGAACAAAATTATTACAAAAACCATTGCTACATTTAGCAACACAATTTGGTGAAAATATTCCTTGGTCAACAATTGATATGGATTACATGAACACAAACCAAAGTGCTCATGGAGACCGTGAATACGGCTTTATCAATGCTCGTCTTCAAAAACATAATAAAGTTGTTGTTGGTTACTGGAAAGATGAAGCAGTTCAATCACAAATTGCTGACTGGATGGATGTTGCTGTTGCTTACGGTGAAAGTTTCAACATTAAAGTTGCTCGTTTTGGCGATAACATGCGTAATGTTGCCGTTACAGATGGTGATAAAGTTGAAGCACAAATCAAATTTGGTTGGACTGTAGATTACTTTGGTATTGGTGATTTAGTTGCTGAAATGAAAGAAGTAACTGACGCTGAAATTAATGCAACATATAAAGAATGTGAAAGTATGTACGATATGGTTGTTGGCGACAACGATCCTGCCTTCTACGAAGACCATGTTAAAGAACAAATTAGAATTGAAATTGCTTTACGTAAATTTATGGAACGTGGTGGCTACAATGCATTCACATCTAACTTCGAAGATCTTTGGGGCATGAAACAATTACCAGGTATGGCTGTTCAACGTTTAAACGCTGAAGGTTATGGTTTCGCTGGTGAAGGTGACTGGAAGACTGCTGCAATCGACCGTTTGATGAAGGTTCTTGCACATAATAAAGCTACTGGATTTATGGAAGATTACACGTATGATTTACGTGCGGGTCATGAAGTAACTCTTGGTTCACATATGTTAGAAGTTGATCCTACATTAGCTTCAACAAAACCACGCGTGGAAGTACATCCATTAGGTATTGGTGACCGCGAAGATCCAGCTCGTTTGATCTTTGATGGTTCAAATGGTAAAGGTGTCGTTGTTTCAATGTCTGACTTTGGTACTGAATACAAATTATTAATTAACTCTGTTGAAGGTCAAAAACCAGAAGTTGAAGCTCCTAACTTGCCAGTAGCTCGTCAATTATGGATTCCAGAACCAAGTTTTAAAGAAGGCGTTCATTCATGGATTGAAAATGGTGGTGGTCATCATACTGTTCTTTCAATGAACGTGAAGGAACAACAAGTTGTTGATCTTGCTAAGATGTTTGATCTTGAATATGTTGAAATTAAAAAATAATTAATATTTTAAAGGATATCGCTGTTAAAGCGATATCCTTTTTTTGTGTAAGAAGAGTAATCAAATATGATTTATATCAAATAAAATCGGTGCTTACGAAAATAAAGATTCGTAAGCACCGATTTAGATTTCTAATGATAATAATTGAGAATTTTATCTGCATCTGAAAAAATAATCTCAGACTTTCGTGTTATAGATTTCCATCCACAATTTGTTCTAAAGTTGTTTTTGAAGGGATAAAGAATAAATTACCGGTTTCAGCGGTACTGAAATCTAATAATCGATCACTTTTACTTTCGAACATATTAATGAGCATTCGATTAGTTACTGCAAAATGACGTGCGTAACCAATGAAGTATGTCCCTGTAATGTCTTTCCCAGGTTCTGAGAAGGGAACGTTCATACGGACAATTTTATGCTCAATGCCATCTTTCATATCTTGTGAAGCAACGTTATGAGAATTTGGTAATTTTTCTTCGTCAGTTAATTCTAAATCAGAATCTTTCTTCCGACCAATTGCTTTTTCTTGGTCTTCAGTCTTTAAGGCATTCCAAGCGGCCATATTATGGATATACTTTTGAGCAAAAGCATAAGAACCGTTTGTAAAATCAGGATCTTCGCCCCCAATAACGGCGTAATCGAGTGCTTCATTAACATCTGGGTTTTCAGTACCATCAATGAAACCAATAACGGCGCGGCCTTCAAAATAACGGAAGCCGTGTGTTTCATCTTCTACAGTTGTGACATCCTTAATGAAAAGCATAAATTGCGCCATAACTTCATAGACAACAGCACTTTCACCAGCGCGAACATGAAAGAATAAATCGCCAGGAGTTGAAATGGCAGTGTATTTAGGCCCAACAATTTCTTTAAAATGGGTAAGTTCAACAGGTTTGATAGCATCAGGGAAAAGATAATCCCAAGCATCAGAGCCAAAACCAAAGGCAACTTTTAAGTTAGCTTTTGGATAACGAACGTTCATACTACGGATGATGGCCGGAATACGGTCAGATAGCTCTTGAACTGCTTCTAATTCAACTTTTTGATCTTTGTGATTTAAGTTTAGAATGGTGAAATTAACAGCTTCACCTAAATCTTTATAAACATCTTGTGTTAACTTTTCGTTTACTGACATAATAAATGCTCCTTAGACTTTTAATTTCCTTTAACGATTATAACCATTTTACCTGCATTATGTGGTGAATTTAATTGTTTATGGGTTTCAATAATATCGGTTAAATTAAAGTGATATTTTTTTGCTATTTTAATTTCTAATTCATCTTGCATCATTAAATCTGTTAAGAAAGTTAGCGTGTCACTATCTTTTAACTCTTTAACATTCTCAACAAGGTAGTAATCTGCGAGTGGCTTTGATGCTTGAACAGAGTCGGTTGGAACGCTAACTAACGATACCATTCTGCCGTTTGTCTTCAATGCTTTGACGCCTACCTCACTGCCAAGACCGCCAGGAGTTGCATCAACAACAATGTCAGCCATATCTTTAAAAGTTTCGGCGGGATTTTCTTTATCGTAGGCGCTATAATGATCTGCACCTAGTCGACGAACATAGGGTTCGTTGGTGCTTGAACCACTAGCGAGAACAGTTAATTCCATCAATTTAGCAAGTTGCACTAAAATCGATCCGACACTTCCAGAAGCGCCTTCAATAAAGATGGTTTCACCAGCCCTTGCTTTTGCAAAAAAGTTCAAAATATTGTATGCCGCTATACCAGGTGTTGGTAGCCCAGCAGCTTCAGCAATCGTCATATTATCAGGTCGCTTAGCAATATGTGATGTAAAGACGACAAGTTCTTCTGCGTAGCCACCGAAAGCCTTATGAACAACAACAGCATCACCGATATTAAAATGAGTAACTTCATCGCCAATTTCAGTAATAATACCCGTTACGTCACCTCCAGGTACAATTGGAAATGGTAAAGGCATAACGTCTTTCATATAACCGGCACGTAAAATTGCATCAAATGGGTTAATGCCAATCGCTTCGATTGAAACCCTAACCTGTTTTGATTTAAGCGCTACTTCTGGATTAACTTTTAATTCCTCAAATACGGTTGCGTCACCATATTGGTTAAAGCCAAATGCTTTCATAAGTATAACCTCCCTAGATTAAAATCATATTGGTACTAGTCCCAATATACCATAATTTTAAGAAAAGGTTTACAAAACGAGGGAGAATAACAAATTTTGTAACAATGTATTTTGCGCAATCTAATTGACAACGTATTTTTGAAGATGTATAATATCCATATTGGTAAATGATAGCGTTTTCATAAATAATTAAAAAGAAAGAATGTGAGTTATTTGGAAAAATATATTTTATCTATTGATGAAGGAACGACAAGTACAAGAGCAATTATATTTAATCACAAAGGTCAGAAAGTTTCTGATGCACAACGCGAATTTCCACAATATTTTCCTCAACCTGGCTGGGTTGAGCACAATGCAAATGAGATATGGAACGCAGTATTATCGACAATCGCAAATACATTTATCGATTCCGGGATTAAACCTAAGCAAATAGCAGGAGTTGGGATTACCAACCAACGTGAAACAACTGTTATCTGGGATAAGAAAACGGGATTACCCATCTACAACGCAATTGTTTGGCAATCACGTCAAACGGCAGAAATTGCGGAACAATTAAAACAAGATGGCTATGATGAATTAATTCATGAAAAGACAGGATTACTGATAGATGCCTACTTCTCAGCAACTAAAATTCGTTGGATTTTAGATCATGTTGATGGCGCCCAAGAAAGAGCCGAAAAAGGCGAATTACTTTTTGGAACTATTGATACTTGGTTAACATGGAAATTATCAGGTGACGAAACACATGTAACTGATTATTCTAATGCTAGTCGGACAATGTTATTTAACATTCATGATTTGAAGTGGGATGAAGAAATTCTAAAAATTATGAATATTCCAGCAGTTATGTTACCAGAAGTTAAATCAAATTCTGAAGTTTACGGACATACGAAAGATTATCATTTTTATGGTAGTGAAGTGCCAATTTCAGGAATGGCTGGAGATCAACAAGCTGCTTTGTTTGGTCAAATGGCATTTGAACCAGGAATGGTTAAGAATACTTATGGAACAGGTTCATTTATTGTCATGAATACAGGGACAGAACCTAAATTATCTAAAAATAATTTATTAACGACAATTGGTTATGGGATTAATGGTAAAGTTTATTACGCTTTGGAAGGTAGTATCTTCGTTGCTGGTTCAGCAATTCAATGGTTAAGAGACGGGATGCGCTTGGTGGAACATGCACCAGACACAGAACAAGCAGCTAAAGAATCGACGAATGATAATGAAGTTTATGTTGTACCTGCCTTTACAGGATTGGGAGCACCTTATTGGGATCCTGATGCACGAGGTTCAGTCTTTGGAATTACTCGTGGAACAACACGTGAAGATTTCATTAAAGCAACGTTACAATCATTGGCTTACCAAACTAGAGATGTTGTGAAAACAATGGAACTAGATACGGGAATTAAAATTCCGTTACTAAAAGTTGATGGTGGTGCAGCTAAGAATGATTATCTGATGAATTTCCAAGCAGATATTTTAAATACACCTATCGAACGTGCTCATGACCTTGAGACAACTGCTTTAGGAGCAGCCTTCTTAGCTGGATTAGCCGTTGGTTATTGGAAAGACCTAGAAGAACTCAAAGCTGAGTATACTGAAGGGGATATTTTTAAACCAACAATGCCTGTGGAAGAAAGCGAAGATCTATACGCAGGTTGGCAACAAGCGGTTGAAGCAACTCGAGTATTTAAACATAAACCAATGAAGAAAAACAATAAATAAGGGGGATACAACTATGTCATTTTCAGCAACATCAAGAAAACAAGATATCGAACGATTAAAGAATGAAGAATTGGATTTATTAACAATTGGTGGTGGTATCACCGGTGCCGGCGTTGCTATTCAAGCAAGTGCTATGGGTTTAAATAACGGATTAATTGAAATGCAAGATTTCGCTGAAGGAACATCATCGCGTTCAACAAAATTAGTTCATGGTGGTATTCGTTACTTGAAGACATTCGACGTCGGAGTTGTTTCTGATACTGTTCAAGAACGTGCAGTGGTTCAACATATTGCACCACATATTCCACGTCCACAATCAATGTTATTGCCTATTTATGATGAACCCGGCGCAACTTTTGATATGTTCTCAGTAAAAGTTGCAATGAATTTATATGATCAATTGGCAGGTGTTGTTGATCCTCAATGGGTTAACTACACAATTTCTAAAGCAGAAGTTTTACAACGCGAACCACAATTAAAATCTGATAAATTAATGGGTGGCGGTGTCTACCTTGATTTTAAGAATAATGATTCACGTTTAGTTATTGAAAATATCAAAAAAGCACATGAAGATGGCGGCTTGATGGTTAGTCGTATCAAGGCTTTAGACTTATTGCATGCTGACGGTAAAATTACTGGTGTTCATGTATTAGATTTAATTAGTGGCGAAGAATTTGATATTCATGCTAAATATGTTATTAATACAACGGGTCCATGGTCTGATTTTATCCGTAAAATGGATACTGATGAAGATTTTGTACCACAAATGCGCCCAACAAAAGGTGTTCATTTAGTTGTTGATTCTAAAAAATTAAATGTACCACAACCAACATACTTTGATTCTGGAAAACAAGATGGTCGTATGATCTTCGTTGTGCCAAGAGAAGATAAAACATATTTTGGAACAACAGATACTGATTTCCATGGTGATTTTGAACATCCTCGTGTTGAACAAGAAGATGCTGATTACTTACTTGATATTATTAACGAACGTTTCCCAACAGCTAATGTCAAAATTAGTGATATTGAATCAAGTTGGGCTGGATTACGTCCATTGATTTCATCAAACGGAAGTTCAGATTACAATGGTGGAAACTCAGGTAAAATTAGTGAGAAGAGTTTCAATGATGTTATTAACGTTATTGAACGTTTTGAAAAAGATGAAGTAACTAAAACAGATGTTGAAGATGTCTTGAATGATTTGGAAAGTACACTTTCTGAAGATAAGACAAGTGCATCACAAGTTTCACGTGGAAGTTCATTGACTATTTCAAAAGATGGCTTATTAACATTAGCTGGTGGTAAAATTACAGATTACCGTAAGATGGCTGCCGGTGCCATGGCTGCAATTACAAAATTATTGAAAGATAATTATAGTCAAGAATTCAATGCGATTGATTCTAAAAACTTACCTGTTTCAGGTGGTGATATTGATCCTAACAACGTTGAAGCAACAATTAGTTTCTTCGCAAAACAAGGAATGGACAATGGGTTGACTGAAGAAGAAGCTACAGTATTTGCTAACTTATTTGGTTCAAATGCAGCACGTGTATTTAGTCAAATGACTCACGTTAAAGCAGCAGAAGGACTTTCTTTAGGTGAAACAGCTAGTCTTCACTATTCAATGGAAGAAGAAATGACGTTAACACCAACTGATTACTTAATGCGTCGTACTAACCATATTCTTTTCCATCGCGATACATTAGATGCTGTTAAAGTTGGCGTAATTAACGAAATGGCAAGTTACTATAGCTGGACTAAAGAAGAAAAAGCAAAACAAACTGCAGATTTAGATGCAACAATTGCAGAATCAGATATGAATTACTTAAAATAACCATCAAAAATAGGGGTGAGTGTGATGACAACAAGTCTTATGACGCAACTTTTGGGTGAATTTTTAGGCACAATGATTTTAGTATTATTAGGTAATGGGGTTGTTGCTGGTGTTTCGTTACGTAAGTCAAAAGCTGAAGGTGCTGGTTGGATTGCAATCACATTAGGTTGGGGAATTGCCGTAACCTTGGGTGTCTATGCGTCAGCCTTTATGGGACCAGGACATTTGAATCCAGCTGTAACTTTGGCAATGGCAATTGTTGGTAAGATTGCTTGGTCTTCTGTATTACCATATATGGTTGTCCAGGTTGCTGGTGGTATCGTTGGTGCTTTTCTGGTATGGGTTCAATACATGCCACATTGGAAAGAGACGAAAGATTCTGATGCAATATTTGGATCATTCGCAACTGCTCCTGCAATAAAAAGTAATCTATATAACTTTTTAAGTGAATTAATTGGGACATTTGTCTTAATCTTTAGTTTGCTAGCATTCACAAAAGGTAACTTTACAGATGGTTTAACACCAGTCGTTGTTGGTATCTTAATTGTTGGTATTGGTCTTTCACTTGGTGGGACAACTGGTTATGCAATTAATCCGGCCCGTGATTTAGGTCCTCGTATTGCACATGCTATTTTACCAATTGCGAACAAAGGTGGATCAGATTGGTCATATAGTTGGGTACCAATTTTCGGACCATTTGCTGGCGCAGTGATTGCCGCAGGGTTATTCTTAGCTGTAGCATAGGTTAAATGTCTGAAATAATTTATTATTAAGTTAAACCTCTATTATTGAATTTTAATTCAATAATAGAGGTTTTTTATAGTAAATTTTAAAGGGTATTTTTATTGTATATTGATAAATTATGCGATATAATAATTTTTCAATCGTATTTATACGAATAGATTAAGCATAATAAAGGATGTGTAACAGTGACTGTATCTTACTTAAGACTGGCAACGCCAGAAGACTTACCAGCAATTACAGGAATTATTGAGGAAGCAAAAGCTTACCTTAAAGAACAGGGAATTGACCAATGGCAAGGTGCTTACCCGGCGGCGAACCATTTAGAACAAGATATTAAAGATCAATTGACTTATGTCTTAATGGTTGGAGATGAAATCGCAGGAACTGCTGCACTTTGGCTAGGAATAGATCCTATGTATCTTAACATTGAAGATGGCGAATGGATTAATGGCCCACAAGCACGTTATTCGGCTATTCATCGAGTTGCTGTTTCTTCAAAATTTAGAGGTCAACGTTTATCAGAAAAAATGATTTCAGGCTTATTAACAATTGCGAGATCATTGGGTTACAAAGATGTTCGCGTTGATACACATCCTGAAAATAAAGGGATGCAACATGTCATTACCTCAAATGGATTTGATTATAAAGGTATCATTCATATGGAAGATGGCGTTAACTCAGCACGATATGCTTACCAAATTATTTTAAAATAAAACGTTTAAGACAGCGAATGATATCGCTGTCTTTTTTTGTGAAAAAAGTAACAATTTGAATTTTGATAAGGTATACTAGTATCAATATGAAGGAGGGATTTTTTTGATTTCAACAGCAACGACTTTAGCGGGTTCAAATTTTGATAATTGTATGATGAATGCATCGGGTGTTTATTGTATGGATAGCGACGAATTACTTGCCGTCGAAAGTTCTAAGGCGGCAACTTTTGTAACGAAGAGTGGCACGCTTCAACCACGTAAGGGTAATCCAGAACCTCGTTATTTTGAAACAGAATTCGGTAGTATTAATTCAATGGGCTTACCAAATAATGGCGTTGATTACTATTTAGATTTTGTCTCTCAAAATCAGATAAACCATCCTGGTAAAACATACTTTTTATCAATTACGGGTTTTAATCTAGCGGAAGATCTCGAGTTACTTCAAAAAGTAACAGATTCAGATTTTGCAGGAATTGTTGAATTAAATTTATCTTGTCCTAATGTACCAGGAAAGCCCCAAACGGGTTATGACTTTGAAACAGTTGATGCGATATTAAAAGCTGTTTTTAATAGTTATCACAAACCGTTAGGAGTTAAATTACCACCGTACTTTGATATTATTCATTTTGATCAAATGGCTGCTATTTTAAATAAATATCCATTGTCTTATGTCAATAGTATCAATAGTATTGGGAATGGACTATATATTAATGATGATACAGAAACGGTCGTTATTAAACCCAAGCAAGGTTTTGGTGGTATTGGCGGCGAATATGTTAAGCCGACTGCTTTAGCTAATGTACATGCGTTCTATCAACGATTAAATAAGAATATTCAAGTAATCGGAACTGGTGGCATTCAAACTGGTAAAGATGTTTTTGAACATATTCTATGTGGAGCAAGTATGGTGCAAGTTGGAACAGCGTTGATGGTTGAAGGACCCGCTGTTTTTGAACGACTAACAACTGAGCTAGAAGAAATTATGGCAGAAAAAGGGTACCAAAGTATTGAAGATTTTAGAGGAAAATTGAATTATTTATAGGGATGAGATAGGGAAAATTATACCAACTTTATACGAAGGTATATGGGCAAACAGCTGAAATTAGTCATGGACTAATGGACTATAGACGTAACGATATTTAGCTTTAAATGGAATGAGATAATTTACCTAATTAAATGGTGAATTATCTCATTTTTAATTAATAGAATAGTGTTAGTAGTAGTTAATATTTATAGATAAAAAAATATTAGTAGTTATGTGTGCAAACGCTTGCACAATGCTTTATTCAGTGCTATTATTTAGACAAGATAAGTTGGGTGCAACATAAAAGGGGAGTTTAATATGACAGATTACATTACAAGCGATTTAGAAAAAGATATTACCGTTATTAATGCTTTTGATTTAGAAAAAGATGCAGAAAAGATTATTCCAAAGGGTGGATTTGGTTATATCTCTAGTGGAGCTGGAGATTTGTATACTTTAGAAGAAAATATAAAGGCATTTAATCATAAACTAATTAGACCTAGAGTGTTACAAGAAATTGATCATCCCGATACAAAAACAACTATTTTCGGAGATGAAATCACATCGCCTATTATTATGGCACCAGTTGCTGCACATGCATTAGCTCATGTTAAAGGTGAAATTGATAGCGCTAAGGGTGTTTCAGATTATGGTTCAATCTACACAGCAAGTTCATTTGCAACGAAATCATTTAAAGAAATATCAAGTCAAGCTAATGGTCAACCACAATGGTTCCAATTCTATATGAGTAAAGACGATGGTATTAATCGTAATATTATGGATGAAGCAAAAGCTAATGGGGTTAAAGCAATTGTTTTAACTGCTGATGCAACTGTTGGTGGTAATCGTGAAACAGATAAACGTAATGGATTCACTTTCCCACTAGCAATGCCAATTGTTCAAGCTTATCAAAGTGGTGTTGGTCAAACAATGGATGCTGTTTATGGTTCAGCAAAGCAACGCTTAAGTCCAAAAGATGTTGAATTCTTAGCAGAATATTCAGGTTTACCTGTCTTTGTTAAAGGAATCCAAGGTGGAGAAGATGCAAGTGTTGCAATTAATTCAGGTGCTGGTGGCGTCTGGGTTTCAAATCATGGTGGTCGTCAAATTGATGGCGGAATCGCTGCATTTGATGCACTTCAAGAAGTAGCAGAAACTGTTGATAAGCGTGTGCCTGTTGTCTTTGATAGTGGTGTAAGACGTGGAGCTCATGTTTATAAAGCCTTAGCAAGTGGTGCAGACTTAGTTGCAATCGGTCGCCCAGTTGTTTATGGCTTGGCACTTGGTGGTCATAAAGGTGTTCAAAATGTCTTTAATTACTTCCAACATGAATTAGAATTAACAATGCAATTAACTGGAACGCATAATATTGATGAAGTTAAACGTACTAAATTAATCGATAATCCTTACGGAAATTAAAAAAATATAAAAGTTAGTTAGCACTTAAAAACTGTTAGATTGGTTGTTAAAACCTTTTTAACAGTTTTTTTATTTTTGAAAATAGTCAAAACACGAACTTTAAATGTTAATAAATCTACAAAAGTGCGTATTTTGTATTGATTTTTTATTTAATTCGCGTAATATACTGTACATAATATAAAAAATCACAACATAGGGAGATTATATTGCATGAATAATACAGAGGGAAAATCAGGTATTTTTGATCGGTTATTTCATATTAATGAGTCAGGTTCAACGGTTAAACGTGAATCAATGGCTGGATTAACAACTTTCGTATCTATGGCTTATATATTATTCGTTAATCCTCAAGTTTTGGGCGCTGCGGGTATGGACAAAGGAGCTGTGTTTACAGCAACAGCAATATCTGCCGCGTTCGGTTGTTTCTTGATGGCATTCTTAGCTAATTATCCTATCGCAATTGCTCCAGGATTAGGTGACAATGCATTCTTTACTTATTCAGTTGTTATTGGAATGGGTATTCCATGGCAAACGGCAATGGCCGGTGTTGTGGTTGCCTCAATTATCTTTATGCTTATTACGTTCTTTAAAATTCGTGAAATTGTGATAGATGCAATTCCACATGACTTAAAATTAGCAATGGCCGCAGGTATTGGGTTGTTTATCGCTTTTGTTGGATTACAAGAAGGTGGACTTATCATTGGAAACCAATCAACATTGGTCGCGATTGGTTCACTAACGGTGCCAACTACATGGCTGACAATTTTTGGACTCGTTGTGATTGTTATCTTAATGGCTAAAAAAATTCCTGGCTCAATCTTTATTGGAATGGTTGCGACAACTATTTTAGGGTTAGTTATGGGACTTATCAAATTACCAACACATATTATTTCTTCTGTTCCAAGTTTGGCACCAACATTTGGAGTAGGGGTTGAAAATTTACATAAAATTAACTCACTTCAACTTTGGTCTGTTGTTTTAATATTCTTGATGGTAGCCTTTTTCGATACGGCGGGAACTTTAATCGGGTTAGCTACTCAAGCAGGATTTATGAAAAATAATAAAATGCCACGAGTTGGTCGCGCGTTATTATCTGATTCTGCTTCAATGTTAGCCGGATCTGTTCTGGGAACAACACCAACTGCTGCTTATGTTGAATCATCAGCTGGAATTGCAGTTGGGGGAAGAACTGGACTGACATCATTAGTTGTCGGGTTTATGTTCGTTCTAAGTTTATTCTTTTCACCACTTCTGACAGTTGTGACATCACAAGTGACGGCGCCCGTTTTAATCGTTGTTGGTATTTTAATGGCACAATCATTAAAGGGTATTGATTGGGGTCGATTTGAAGTAGCAGTACCAGCATTTTTAATGGTTGTCGGAATGCCTTTAACTTACAACATCTCGTATGGTATTGCCTTTGGTTTCGTATTATACCCAATTACAATGATGGCAGCAGGTCGTAGAAAAGAAATCGGGCCTGTAATGTATATCTTGTTCTTTGTATTCCTATTCTTACTTTACGTATTAAATATTCTTCAATAACATATAAAATTGATGGGTGGATAACTAAATGACACAGACGTTAGCACAGTTAAAAGACTATATTTCTGCAGGTGCAGCAAAAATTCCTGCAGATTTAGTAATCGAAAATGGCAAGTTAGTTAATGTTATGACAAGTGAGATTTATCAAGCAAATGTAGCTATCTATAAAGAGAAAATTGTTGCGATAGGTAATATTGAAGCTTATATCGGCAATGATACGGAACATATAGATGCAACTGGAAAGTATATAACGCCAGGATTAATTGACGGACATATTCACGTTGAATGTAGCAAAATGAGTATGACAAGTTTTGCTAATGCTGTTGTACCTTTTGGAACAACGAGTATTATTTCTGGTTTAGATGAAACAATATCAGTTGCCGGACTAGAAGGTGTTCAAGAAGTTTTTAAAGAGGTAGAAAAATTACCGCTTAATTTATTTTGGGGTGCACCATATAAGACACCATATACAATTCCAAAATCAACAATTGCTTTTAACATCGATTCAGATGTTCAAGAAACAATTCAAAAATGGACAGAATGTTACGGTATCTGGGAAACGGTTAGAGAAGCTGTTGAAACACAAGATGAAGATACGTTAAAAACGTTGGTTCACGCACAAAATAATCACCAACCCATTTTCGGTTGTGCACCAATGGCAACCGGATTGAAATTGAATGAGTATTTAGCAAGTGGTGTTCGCTTAGATCATGAAAGTTATAGTCATGAGGAGCTTGTTGAAAAAGCACGGAATGGGATGAATATTTTAATCAGGGAATCATCCGTTACACATTTCTTGGCAGAAAATATTCGAGCAGTTACTGAAGTTAATCCAGCAATTGCACGACATGTTAGTTTCTGTACAGATGATGTAACTGCATCTGATATTTTACAAAAAGGACATCTTGATAACCTTGTTAAATTAGCTATTCAAGCAGGTGTAGAACCAATTACAGCAATTCAAATGGCAACAATAAATAGTGCTGAAGCTTATCGAATTGATGATCAAGTTGGGTCTGTATCGCCAGGAAGACTTGCTGACATATTGATTGTTGATCAGCCAAGTTCATTTAATGTAGAAATGGTTATTAGTCGGGGCAAAGTTGTTGCCAAAAATAAAAAAATAAGTGAAATGTTGATTGCACCAATCAGAAGTAATTTATTTAAAGGCCAGTTGAAGCATGAGTTAACCTCTGAAAAAGATTTTGAATATAAAGTTAATGAAAAAGTAGGAATGGCAACTGTCCAAACAATTAATAGTCAGGGTGCTTTTGTTCGAAAAAGAAAAGATGTTGAATTAACGATAGAAAATAATATCGTACAACCTAGTCCAGAAAAAGATGTCGCTTTAGTTTCTGTATTAGAACGATTTGGTAAAAATGGAAATCAGGCACTTGGATTTACATCTGGATGGGGCTTGAAAAAAGGGGCAATGGCATCATCTTCTGCACCTGATGATAATAATATTGTCGTTATGGGTGTCAATGCAAATGATATGTCGATTGCTACAAATGAATTAATTAAAGCAGGCGGTGGTCAAATTGTTGTTATTGATGGAAAAATTATTTCATTTTTAGCATTACCTGTGGGTGGTATCATGAGCGACTTATTACCAAGTGAAATTGAAACTGGCGAAATTGCGCTAAGAAAAGGGTCAAATTTAATGGGTAGTGATTTACCTGATCCAATATTTTATATGTCATTTTTACCAATTACGGCAATTCCAGATTTGGCAATTACTGATTTAGGCATGGTAGATTGTGTCGCTTTAGAAATAGTTGATCCAATTATTAAGATATCATCTCTTAAAGGATAAGGAGTTATGATGGAAAAAGAAAATTTAAAGAAGTTAATTGATGTTGCTGCTGGCCGAATTCCTGCTGATTTAGTCTTAACTAATGGCAAAATTATTGATGTTTATAATGCACAGGTAATGACTGGGGATGTCGCAATTGTTGATGGCCTTATTGCTGGAATCGGTGGCCAATATGATGGGGATAAGACGGTTGATGTTCATGGTCAATATATTTCACCAGGATTTATTGATCCACATATTCATATAGAATCTGCCTACGTTGGACCAGAAGAGTTTGGCCGTTTAATAACGCCGCATGGGACAACAACGGTCATGGCAGATCCACATGAAATTGTGAATGTAGCGGGCCTAGTTGGACTCGACTATATGATTAATGCAGCTAAAGAAACAGCCCTTAATATCCAATACATGCTGCCTTCATGCGTTCCAGCAACAAAAATGGAAAATTCTGGAGCGGTTATTTCGGCCAAAGACATGATTAAACCACTCACGAATAATGAGACAAGTGGCTTAGCTGAATTTATGGATTTCCCTGGTGTGATTAATGCTGAGAGTGATATTTTAGATAAATTACTGGTCGCAAAAAATTTAAATAAACGAATTGATGGGCATAGTCCTCAAGTTTATGACAAAGATTTAAATGCCTATATTGCCGCAGGAATTCAAAATGATCATGAATGCTCAACCCTTGAAGAAATGCAAAATCGATTAAGCCGTGGTATGTACGTCTTCCTACGTGAAGGATCTGTCACGCATAATTTAAGAACACTATTAAAAGGTGTCACAACCACTAATTCTAGAAGGGCCATTCTATGTGGAGATGATGTCCAAGCGAAAACAATTATTGAAAAGGGTCATTTAGATAATAGTTTGAAAATTTGTATCGAAGAAGGTATAGATCCTTTAGTTGCCATTCAAATGGCGACACTTAATACCGCTGAGTGTTGTGAGCTTAAAGATAGAGGTGCTATTGCACCTGGACTTAGAGCAGACTTAACAATTATTAGTGATTTAACGGATATGCTAATTTCAAGTGTCTATATTGCTGGTGAAAAAGTTGCTGAAGAGGGAAAATATTTACTAGAAACTAAAAGCTATACAATTGATAGTGTCCAATCGTCAGTCCATTTAGCTAACTTTAGTCAAGAAAAATTAGTTCTGCCTCTAACAAGTAATAGAGTTCATGCAATTGAAGTAATTCCTAACGAAGCAATTACAATAGATAGAGAAATTAATGTTAGTCGTGATGAACTAGGTAATTTTATCTACGATTCAAGTATTCCAGTTTCTAAAATTTCAGTTATTGAACGGCACCATGAAACGGGAAATATTTTCACGGGTGTCTTGAAAGATTACGGTATTAAACATGGGGCAATTGCTATTTCTATTGCACATGATTCACATAATTTAATTACAACAGGAACTAATGATCAAGATATGGCGTTGGCAATTGAGACTTTGAAAGATATTCAAGGTGGGATGGTCCTGACAAAAGATAACAAAGTTTTAATATCAATTCCATTGCCAATTGGCGGATTGATGAGTGACCAATCTGGAGAATGGATATCAGAACAGCTTGAACTATTTAATAAAGTTGCTTATAGAGAGCTCGGCATTAATGATACGGTGGATCCTGTGATGACATTAAGCTTTATGTCGTTAGCGGTGATACCGGAATTGAAAATAACTGATATGGGTTTAATTAATATCAATGAATTTAAATTTGAAGATGTTAGTGTGTAAGTCTGTTAAATCAATGATGAACGGTTGCCTTTATATTAAAATTATTGATAATTAGTTTTATTTAAAAAATGAAAGTTTTATCTGATGATTAAATGTGCTAAAATGTACCTGTATTAAAAAATGCAATACAGACGTATTGTAATTTATCTAGGAGGACTTCAAATGTCATTAGTAAATGGTACAAGTATGTTTAACGCTGCTCGTGAAGGTCATTACGCTGTTGGTGCTTTTAACACAAACAACTTAGAATGGACTCGCGGTATTCTTGCTGCAGCCCAAGAAAAAGGTGTTCCAGTTTTAATCCAAACATCAATGGGTGCTGCAAAATATATGGGTGGATATGAATTAGCTTTACACCTTGTTCAAGACACTATTAAATCAATGGGTATCACTGTTCCCGTTGTTATGCATTTAGATCATGGTGATTTTGAAGCTGCTAAAGAATGTATCGAAGTTGGTTACAACTCAGTTATGTTTGATGGTCATGATTTACCATTTGCAGAAAACTTAGAAAAAACAAAAGAAATCGTTGCTTTAGCACATGCTAAAGGTATCTCAGTTGAAGCAGAAGTTGGTTCAATTGGTGGAGAAGAAGATGGAATTGTCGGAGCTGGTGAATTAGCTGACGTTAACGAAGCTAAAGAACTTGCTGCAACAGGAATCGACTACTTAGCTTGTGGAATTGGTAATATTCATGGCCAATACCCAGCTAACTGGACTGGTTTAAACTTCGATCGCTTAGCTGAATTAGCTGCTGTAATCGAACAACCACTTGTATTACATGGTGGTTCAGGTATTCCTAAAGACCAAATCCAAAAAGCTATTAAAATGGGTGTTTCAAAAATCAACGTTAATACTGAATGTCAATTAGTATTCGCTGCTGCTACTCGTAAATATATTGAAGAAGGTAAAGACCAACAAGGTAAAGGTTATGACCCTCGTAAATTATTTGCACCAGGTACAAAAGCAATCACTGATCTTGTTGAAGATCGTATTGAATGGTTCGGTACAAGCGCAGCTAAATAATTTATTATTTAGTTCTTTCAAAAAGAGTTTTCAAAATCGTTATGATTTTGGAAACTCTTTTTTTGTGTCTTGAGAATTGAATGGTCATGGAATTATTAATAAAAGCTAGTTTAATTGGTTATTTGTAAACGTTTGCAATATAATGGAGAAGTACCTAAAACAGACAGAAAAGGGGATACTATGAAAAAAATAATTAATGATCCAAAAAATATTGTAAGTGAAATGGTTAATGGGTTAGTTAAGGCTTATCCACAATACCTACGTAAAATTGATAGTACGGAAGCTATGGTTAGAAGTGATGTGGCATCGATGGAAGATAAAGTTGGACTCATTAGTGGTGGTGGAAGTGGACATGAACCTGCCCATGCTGGTTTTGTAGGTCCCGGTATGTTGTCAGGTGCAGTTGCTGGACAAGTTTTTACTTCACCCACGCCAGACCAAATTTATGAAGCAATCAAAGCTGCTAATCACGGTAAAGGTGTTTTCTGTATTGTGAAAAATTACTCCGGCGATGTCATGAATTTTGATATGGCCAAAGAATTTGCTGAAATAGATGAAATTAAAGTGAAATCAATTGTTGTAGATGATGATATTGCAGTTGAAGATAGTCTATATACACAAGGAAAACGTGGTGTTGCGGGAACAGTGTTCATGCATAAAATATTGGGTGCTGCTGCAGATCAAGGAGCTACATTAGATGAAATAGATGAACTTGCTAAAAAAGTGATGCCAAATATTAAAACAATTGCGATTGCATTGAGTGGTGCGACCGTCCCAGAAGTTGGTAAACCAGGATTTGAACTTGCAGATGATGAAGTTGAATATGGCGTAGGAATTCATGGTGAACCCGGATATCGTCGTGAAAAATTAAAACCTTCTAAGGAATTGGTTGAAGAGTTACTAAGTAAACTAAAAGTTGCATTTGATATGAAATCTGATGATAAATATGCCGTTTTAGTTAACGGATTAGGAGCAACACCGTTAATGGAACAATATATTTTTATGAACGATACGCTTGATCAATTAAATAATAAAAAAGTCGATGTCGCATTTACAAAGGTCGGTAATTATATGACATCATTAGATATGGCTGGAATTTCTTTGACATTATTTAAAATTGAAGATGATAAATGGCTTTCTTATTTAAATTATACGGTAGATACAATCGCTTGGTAAGAGGAGATAATAAAATGCTAACAATTGAAAATACAACAGAATGGTTCCAGATTTTTTCAGAGAAAATAAGTGAAAATAAAGCTTATTTGAGTGAGCTAGATACACCAATTGGTGATGGAGACCACGGAAATAATATGGCTCGTGGTGCCGAAACAATTCAAGATTTATTAAAAAATCAAAAATTTGAATCCTTATCAGACTTATTTAAAAGTGTCGCAATGGCCTTTATTAAATCTGTTGGTGGTGCTTCTGGGCCACTTTATGGAACGGCTTTTATTGAAATGTCTAAATTAAGTAAAGAAACAAATGATCCAGCTAAATTAATAGCTGCGGGACTAGATGGTATTAAAAGACGCGGTGATTCAGATGTTGGAGCTAAAACCATGATTGATGTTTGGAATCCAGTTTTAGGGGATATTAAAATGAAGCAAATAACAGTTGAAAAAATACAAGCAGATGTTGAAGCAACCAAAGAGCTTGTTGCAACAAAGGGACGTGCATCATATCTCGGAGAACGTTCTGTCGGTCATGTTGATCCAGGAGCTATGTCGAGTGGCTATTTATTTGAGGCATTACTGGAAACGGGGGTGCTAGTATGACATATGGGGTTGTAATTGTATCGCATGTTCCTGAAATTGCAGAAGGTATCAAGCGACTATTAGATCAAGTTGCAGCAAGTGTCTCAATCACAACAGCTGGTGGGACTGATGATAACGGAGTTGGTACATCATTTGATAAAATCCAAGCAGCTTTTGACGAAAATAGTGCCGATGAGTTGTTAGCTTTTTATGATTTAGGAAGTGCTAAGATGAATTTAAATATGGTCATGGAATTCACAGATAAAAAAGTTCATCTGTACGATACAGCTTTAATCGAAAGTGCTTATACTGCTGCATCTCTTTTAGAGGCTGATGTTAAATTAGCTGATATTGAGGTTCAACTTGAAGCGTTAAAAATTAAATAGCGTAAAAAAATAACGTTAATCTTAATGATTAACGTTATTTTAGTTAGTCTATAAAGCTAAAGTAATTGCGATAAAGGCCAGTAATGCAGGTAATCCTTGTACTAAAATTATTTTTTTTGCAGATGTTAAACTACCAAAAACAGCAGCAATAAAAACAAATCCTGTAAAAAGCAACAACATTGATTTAAGCGCAGCACCAGTTAGAATGAAAAGTACAATCATTAGACCGATACTAATAAAACCATTGTATAGCCCTTGATTAGCCATTAATACTTTTGATTCTTTCTGATTTAAAAATTCTGGTCTTAATTCAAAGGCTTTTTGAGCGATTGAACTAGTTGAGAAAAATAGTTCAAGAATCATAATAAATAAGTGTTCAAGTGCAACAATCCAAGATAATATAAGTGCAATTAACATAGAAATCTCCCCTTAATCGTTATGGATATAGTATAACGTAATGTAATTGGTAGCACAATCAATCGATTTAATCGCTTACAATGAGAATGCTTTAATATTCAAAAAAAAGACTTATGACAGTGAGTTATTTTGTGTAACATTATATTTTATTAAAGTTATTAAGGAGAATGATATATGCCAACAAATGCAAAAGAAGGAATTATTTTTACAACATTAATGTGCTCGATGATGGTTTTCGTTATGAGTGCATACAATTTATTATTAGTCGGAAAACTAGGTCTTGTGACGTTATTACTTGGATTCATTCCTGGTTTTATTGTTGCTTTTATCTTAGATGTTTTAGTTGTCGGTAAAATTGCGATGGCAATTGCTGATAAGTTACCTCTTAATCATGATAAAATGTGGCAAATGATTCTCGCAATCTCAGGAATGATGATTTGTGGAATGGTCGCTTTTATGTCACTTTATGGGTTACTTATTGAAGGTGGTATGCCTGCTCATTTCTGGTCTGCTTATCTTTCTACTGTTGGACACAATATTATTGTTGCGGTACCGTTACAACTAATTATTGTTGGACCAATTTCAAGAAAAATTTTAAGCATGATTCATGCAAAAGATGAAGCTAAAAGAGTCACACAATAATCGTTTATATTTATAGAAGATTCACCAGTAAAATGGTGAATCTTCTTTTAGTAAAGGCTTGTATTGGAATGACATCGCCTAAAGGGGTTATAATGTAGTTGTTCATTTGAAATAACTTTGACTATAACTTCAAAATACAAAGGAGATTATATTTATGAAAGATTTTCAATTTAAAAATACAACTGATATTCGATTTGGTTCAGATCGTATCGAAACAGAATTACATGATGCGGTTGCACAATTTGGTCCCAATGTATTATTAACATATGGTGGTGGATCAATTAAACGTTCAGGTTTATATGACAAAGTAAAGAAAATTTTGAGTGATTTAAATGTTGTTGAATTAGCAGGAATCGAACCAAACCCTAAAGTGGGTTCAGTTCGTGAAGGTCAAAAGTTAGCTAAAGAAAATAAAATTGATGTTATTTTAGCTGTCGGTGGTGGTTCTGTTGTTGATGCTTCAAAAATGATTGCTTCAGCAGCATTTTATGAAGGAGATCCTTGGGATTTATCATTAGACCCCTCAAAACGTTTCAAAATTGATCAATTACCTTTTGTCGATATTTTAACGTTAGCAGCTACTGGTACTGAAATGAATGCTGGATCAGTTATCTCAAATCCAGAAACAAATGAAAAAATAGGTAGTTTTGGTCCCAAAACACCAGCTGTTTCATTCTTGGATCCAGCATTAACAATGAGTGTTTCAAAATGGCAGACTGCTGCTGGTTCAATTGATATTTTCTCTCATTTGACAGAGCAATACTTTGATAAAGAAAAAAATAATGATGTTTCTGACGGTATGATTGAAGGTATCATGCGAACAGTTATTAAATGGGCACCAATTGCAGTTGCGGAACCTGATAACTATGATGCTCGTGCTAATTTAATGTGGTCATCAACAATGGCATTAAATGGTATTATGCGATTAGGTTATCAAGATGGCTGGACATCCCATTCTATTGAACATGAGTTATCAGCGTACTACGATATTACTCATGGTGTTGGGCTAGGTATTATAACACCTCGTTGGATGAAATTCGTTTTATCTGCGGATACGGTTTCTAAGTTTGCTAAATTTGGTCGCAATGTTTGGCATATTCAAGATGATGATGACCAAGTCGTTGCTGATAAAGCTATTCAATCAGTTTATGACTGGGTTAAATCGTTAGGTGTACCAACAACGTTACCCGGTGTTGACATCAATGAAGAAACAAACTTTAAAGTAATGGCTGAATCAGCTGTTAGAGTTGGAAAATTAGATAGTGCTGTTTATGTTGATATGTCAGTAAATGATGTTATTGATTTATACAAAGCTTCAATGACAACTGAAAGTTTCGAATAAAGTAGTAAAAGCATCTCTGTTTAGAGATGCTTTTTTTGTGCCATAAATCGAAAATTTGTTTTATGATATAAAATTCGGTATGCTAAATAGTAAGGGGTTACAAATTTAGAACAGAAAGAGGGCCTTTATGATAAATAGGATGAAACCACAAGTTATTCAATTTTTATTAATGTTAATTGGGTTAGAAATGATTGCAATAAGTATTAATTTTTTCTACGCACCACAAGAAGTTGCGGTTGGTGGTGCAACTGGTATTGCAATCCTTTTAGAAACAGCTTTTAATTGGAACGTTTCGATTGTATTATTGAGCATTAACATGGCGCTATTGATCTTGGCTTATTTTATGTTAGAGCGTTCAACGACTAAAAAAATTATGATTGGTAGTTTTGTATTACCGTTATTTTTAGCGATTACGCCTCAAATAAATATTGTCGAGGATAGATTATTAGCTGTTATTGTCGGTGGCGCAGTTTTTGCGGTGGGAATATCAATTCTCTATCGAATTGATGCATCCAGTGGTGGAACAACGGTTCCACCACTAATAATCAAAAAATATTTCAATATTAAACCTGCAACCAGTCTATTAATAATTGATGGTATTGTGTGTTTTTTCAATATATTTGTCTCGGGTTCTGAAGCATTTATTTTAGCGATTTTTTCTTTAATAATCACGTATTTAATTATGAATTATATTGAAACGGGATTGGACCGTAAAAAAGTTTTATATGTGATGAGTACAGAAGAGGGATTAAAAAAATTAAAAGAAGATATTAATACAACTATAGATAGAGGTCTAACAATCTTTGATGCTAAAGGTGGTTATTCAGGTGAAAGCAAAGAAATGTTGATGATTATTGTTGAAAATCAAAATTATCAACAAATGTTAAATAAGGTGCATACGATTGATCCAAATGCATTTATCATCGTATATAATATCGCAGAAGTTCATGGCGCAAATTTGTCTGGGATTGAATAGGAGATTTTGACATGTACTTAATGAATTGGTTTAATGGCACGGATTATTTTTGGCTAGGGATGACTGATAAAGGATTGAGTTTTGTTGGGTCGCCTAATGGGTTAAGAAGTGAAATTGAAATATTTTATCCAAGAACTAAATTCGAAGAGAATGACAAGATTTTTAAAAGTATAATTGAAGAACTACAAGCCTATTTTGACCATGAAATTCAAAAATTTACGATCCCCGTTGATTTTAATTTGAGTGGGACGATGCTGCAAAAAGAAATTTGGGGACAACTTCAACTTATTCCATACGGTGAAACGAGAACGTATTCTGAGTTAGCTTTAGAAGTTGATTATCCTAAAGCAATTCGCGCTGTTGCTAGTGCAGTTGGTCGTAATCCTATATTAATTGTAATACCTTGTCATCGTATTTTAAGAAAAGATGGCAGCTTAGGGGGTTATCGCGGTGGGATTAATATGAAAAAGCAACTACTAGAAATAGAACGCAAATAAAAAACCGACATTACAAGGGGAGGCAATGTCGGAAAAGGGTAAGGGTGATTAACTTCGGGGAAAGTTGATCATCTTATTTAATTTATTCGGGGAAATAAATTAAAATTAAAAGTTATTAATTAAGGTATGAAGTTATTCTAACAAGTAAATGTGAAGAAAATATGACGTTAAAAAGAAAAACTATAAATGTAAAAAAAACACCACTACTTTTAAAAGTAGTGGTGAGAAAATACTAATCTATTCGAGACTCTGGGGGGAGTAGGTTAGATCTAGATGAAAAATTAAACTAAAATATAATCGTATTTTTTTATAGTAGAATTAAGTTACACACAAAGTATCTTGTGTGTATATTTATAGTATACGGCTTTATTTATTAAAACATAGGCATGTGACAGTTTTGTTAGTTTACAATTAACATTGTAAGGTGATATGAAATTTGATTTGGAGGAAGGTATTTTGAATTTTATAGAGAAAGTGAAAATGACCAAAACGGTTTTAGTTGAGTGGAATACGCCAAGCACGCTTAATCTGGATAATTTTTTTAAAGGTGCTAGCGCACTAATGAAATTAGATATTGACGCATTATCAATTACGGATAATCCTTTAGGGATGCCCCGCGTTTCAAATATATTATTGGGATATAAACTTAGTGAAAAACAGATTCCAGTAATCCTACATTTAACAACACGGGATTACAACTTAGTCGGATTAGAATCTAAATTAATGGGATTAAGTGCTGTTGGTTTAAATAATTTAATGATTATTAAAGGGAATCCTACAAAAATACAAGGTGCCACAAATGTCTATGATTTAACATCGCAACAATTAATTACAACAATTAAAAAAATGAATCAAGGAATATCGCCATCTAATCGTGAATTAAATAGTAAATCACAATTTAAAGTTGGTGGGGCATTTAATATTAATGCGATAAATTTAGATTTTGAATTTGAAGATATTAATCGAAAAATTCATTCAGGAGTAGATTATATTATCACGCAACCGGTATTTGATATGACAAATGTTCAGCGATTAAAAGATTGGATCACCATTAATGAAGTGGCTATACCTATTTTTATCAGTGTAATGCCGATACTTTCATTTGAGCGTGCTCAATTTATTCAAGATAACGTTCAGGGTATTGAACTACCAAATAAGTTTATGGCAGAATTGAAACAAGCGGCGTTGCAAAATGATGAACGTAAGGTCGGTATTGCAGCTTCGCAAAATTTAATTGAATCGTTATCAAACCTTTTTAATGGTGTTCATATAGTGACGCCAGGTTCAGACTATCAAGCAATCATTGAAATTATGCAAGGCCAATAAAAAAAATCCACTACCTGGGAGAGGTAATGGATTAAAAGGAGTAGGGATAATTAATATTCGGGAAGAAATTAATTATCATTTTAATTTGTTTGGGAGAACAAATTAAAGTTAAAAGTTATTTAATTAAGGTATGTTTATATAATAACAAGTAATTATGAAGAAAGTGTGACGAAATTATGTTAAATAAAAGAGAATAAAGAAGTTAGGTATATTTAGCGTATAAGCATTGATAAAGTTAGGTTTTGAAAGAGTAAATACTTATTTTTAGGCAAAAAAAAACGACATCGTAACATAAGTTACAGTGTCGAAAAGGGTAAAACAGTCAAAATCAATTGGGGGATTGATTTTGGTATTCAGTCCTTGGGGGAGGTACTGAATAAGTTTTATTGATTAGGTTACTCATTTAATATAACAAGTATATACCGAAAATGCAAGGGGTAAATTAAATAAAATTAAAAATAAAATTATTAATACCAATTTATCACTTTTCGCGGTAACATATTAATAGAATTAAATTAAATTGGCCTTTTTAATCGTATTGGGTAAGTGGTCAAGTGAAGCTGGGGATTTTTTTATGTATATGGAAGATTTTTTAGATGGGCAGGAAAGAACTTTTAACCAAATACTAGAACTATTACAAACACATGGTGGTTATTTAAGTAAGAAAAAATTAATGGAATTACTCCAAATATCTGGTAATTCTTTACGAATGTACCTAAAAAATATTGAAATAACGCTTGAGGAAGCTACCGCTTCAGGTCATGTTCATTTTGAAGTGAGCGCTAATAACGTTGAATTTGAAGTAGATGGTACGACAAATTTATCGAATATTAGTACTGATTTTTTAAGAGAATCGTATAAATACAAAATAATAATGTATTTGTATGCGAATGAAACATTGAATTTAATTGATCTTGAGAACGAATTACATATCAGTGGGTCGTCAATAACAAGGTGAATTAAAGAATTAAATGAAACGTTAGCAGGATTTGATCTAAAAATTAAAAATCGACGATTAGTTGGGACTAAAATTCAACTGAATTATTTTTATTACCTTTTTTTCATTAGGGTGGTTCCATTCACTGATCGCGAAGAACTCTTATCTAGAAATGAGACGATTAACGATTACGTTAATGTTTTAGATGAACAATATGACTTAGGATGGAAAGACGACGAGAAACTTAGAGTTTTTCTATGGCTTAAAATTTATATTCGAATTAATTCATATAAAGAGCAACATGTTCAGACATTAACGCCTATTTCTCGTGAATTAATCAAAAATAATCTCGCATACAGTAAAGTTAAATTAAGTCTTTTTAGATTTTTAAAAAAATATTCACTTTCCTTTTCTGAAGAAGATGCTGTTGGGTTCTATTACTTTTTAATTGGATTTGATTTAATTAAAAACGATTCTGAATTATATGTTCAAATTAAAGATGACGATATTGATAAAAAAACACCCATCAATAGTGCAATTAGTCTTTTTTGGAGTGATATTGAGAAATATACTTACTTCAAACGGGATTCAAAAATTTCTTATAATTTATTTAATTCATACAGCAAATTAGCCATATTTAAAGGTGAAAGTTTTAGTTATAATCGAACAATTATGGAATTTAATCGTAAATCATTAGAACGAGAAGACTTTTCGCAGATCATTCAAAAATTATTGACGGCGTATCAATCTGTTACACAGTTCGATGGCTTAAATTCGCCAGATGATTTATATTATCTACAAAATCAGTATTTATATATCTTGAATATTTTAAACTTCGAGTTTGATGACGTTTTAAAAATTGGCTTATTAATTAATCGTGATCCAATTATGGAAAAACTAACCGTAATCATTATGGAACGTGTTTTAAGCAGCGTTTTAAACGCTCAAGTAGAAATTTATCAAGAAGGTAAAGAATATGATTTAATTGTGACAAATAGGATGGGTGTTAACCAAGATCAATTTAATTCACCATTATATGTGATGTCAGAAATTGGTGTTAGTTCAGATCAAGTTATTACTGATGTCGTAAATGAAATTTTAGAAATTGATAAGGTTAGAAAAATTAACACGCAAAGCTTGGAGGAAAAATAATGAAGTATGTCATTATCGGCGGAACGCACGCAGGGATAGCTGCCGCTAGAACAATTTCAAAATCAGATCCAAATGCCGAAGTAATTATTATGGAAATGAAAGATAGCGTTAGCTATATCTCATCTGGAATTAATTTGTTATTTGATGGGGTTATTGATAACTTAGAAGAAGCGAGTTATGCGACACCTGCTGCGTTAGAGTCTGAAGGTATTAAATTGATGCTTGGTACTGAAGTGTTGCACGTTAGTACGGAGGATAAACGTTTATACTTTGTTAATGCAGATAAACAATACAGTTACAGCAACTATGACAAATTAATTTTAGCTAATGGGTCTAAGGTTGTTAAACCACATATTAAAGGGATAGATAATGAAAATGTTGTTTTTTATAAAAATTTAGAAGAATCAAAAAAGGCTATGGAACAGTTGTGCCCAACTAATAGGCGTATTTTAATTGTTGGTGCAGGATTAGTGGGGCTTGCATTAGCTAGCTCAATTTATGAGGGACGTAAAGGCGAAAAAGTTGATGTTACAGTAGTTGAAGCTATGGGAGGTGTTTTGACACGGTACGTAGATCAAGAAATTGGTAATCGGATAATTGATGATTTAAGAGAAAAAGGGATAAAGATTGTATTAAAAAATGATGTTCATGCTATTAATGTGGATGAGAATAACAAAATAGTTAGCGTTTCGACAACTGACCAAGAAATCGCCTGTGATTTAGTCGTTTTTTCGGTTGGATTAAAACCTAACAATGATTTTTTGAGAGACGCTGTTGAACTTAATCAAAATAATACCATTAAAATCAATGATTACATGCAGACAAGTGATAAAGACATCTATGCAGCAGGTGATAATGCCGGATTTAAACAAACTGTCAGCCAACGTCGAGAGTATCAACCTCTTGTTAATAACGCTATTAAAGGTGCAATTGTGGCGGCGTATAACTGTACGGGTCTATTTAGTCCTGTTAAAGTTGAAACGACGCAAGGAACAGCGGGGATGAACTTATTCGGTCATTATTTAGCAACGACAGGTGTCACTGAAGAAAACGCACCATATATCGGATTGGATGTTCTATCCAATACAATTGAAAATAAGATTCAATATGATTACGTTAAAAATGGTTCCAAAATACTTATAAAAGTTGTGTACAGGAAAGATACTGAAGTCATTGTTGGTGCACAAATTTATTCGAAACATGATATTTTAGATATGATTAATATCATGTCAGTAGCTATTAATATGCAAATGACGATGGCTAAATTATCATCAATGGATTTTTATTTTAATCCTGAATACAATAAAGCGTTAAATACTTTAAATGAAGTTGCCCTTACGAGAAGGACAAAAGACCGTCATATCAGTAAATAAGCTGTAAATGTCAAAATTTGCGAGTTAACCCTCAAATATTAATATTTTTTATGGGGAATTACATGGCATAATAAGTCTTGTAAATAAATGATTCAAAGAGTTTATTGATTAGGACACAGAATATCGAAGAGAAAATTTAGTGTGGGGACGCTTGTTTTCTAAAAAGTTGGTTGCTTAATATAATTAAGCAACTTTTTTTTTGTCTAAAAAATAAAATTGGTATAGATGTTTAATTTATTTTCTAAAGCCTTGTATACACGTTTTTCACTTGATTTGTATTTGATTTGAATTTTTTTGGTCTAACCTGTATGATAGTTTTTATAAGAAAAAAAGGGGATAAAAAATGAAAAGTTATTTACAGAGAATGGGACGTTCGTTAATGTTGCCTATCGCAGTACTACCGGCAGCAGCATTACTGGTTGGAATTGGAACTTGGTTGCCACAAGATTGGTTTGCGGCGGCATTTATGCAGGCCGGCGGAAACGCAATTCTAGGTAATCTAGCATTATTATTTGCTGCTGGTTTAGCTTTAGGAATGTCGACTAACAAGGATGGCGCAGCTGCGTTAGCTGGTGTTGTTGCATTTGAAATTCCAGTTAAAATGTTGGAACCGACTTCGGTTGCGGCTTTATTAGGAGTAAAAGTAACAGATGTTGATCCTGCATTTAGTTCTATCAGTAGTAATGTGTTTATTGGGATTATTGCCGGATTAATTGCGGCAGCAATGTATAATCGTTTCCATAGTGTGAAGTTACCAATGGCTATTTCATTCTTTAGTGGGAAACGATTAGTACCCATTATGTCAGCATTGGTAATGATTTTTGTTACCTTAGCTTTATTATTTGCATGGCCAGTTGTTTATGCTTGGTTAGTTGCATTTGGTAAGTTTATGGTTGGACTTGGATGGGTTGGAGCTGGTTTATACGGATTCTTCAACCGGCTTTTAATTCCAACCGGATTACATCAAGCGTTGAATTCAGTATTTTGGTTCGACGTTGCTAAAATTAATGATATCGGGAACTTTTGGAGTAATACAGGAATTAAAGGAACTACAGGTATGTACATGGCAGGATTTTTCCCAATCATGATGTTTGGGCTACCAGCTGGTGCGTATGCCATTTATCGAAATGCTTTACCTGAACGTAAAAAAGAAGTTGGCTCATTGATGCTAGCTGGTGCATTTGCATCATTTTTCACAGGCGTGAGTGAACCTTTAGAATTTTCATTTATGTTCGTTGCATGGCCTTTATACGTCATTCATGCGGCATTAACCGGGTTATCTTTAGCTTTTGCCGCATTTATGCACTGGACAGCTGGATTTACATTTAGTGCGGGCTTAGTTGATTACGTCTTGAGTATACGTGTACCAATGGCTAATATGCCACTAATGCTGTTGGTACAAGGTGTTGTGATGGCAATTATTTATTACACACTATTCAATTTTGCCATTAAGAAATTTAACTTAATGACACCAGGTCGCGAACCAATTACTGAAGATATTCAACTATCGCCTGAATTAGGGGATGACAAATATGCACGACAAGCTCAAATTGTTTACGCTGCTATTGGTGGTAAAGATAATTTAACAGTCGTTGATAATTGTACAACCCGTCTTCGTCTACAAGTTAAAGATACAAGCCATATTAATGAAGATGCACTTAAAGCATCAGGTGCTGCTGGGTTTAAAGTTATCGATAAAACAAATATTCAAGTCGTTATTGGAACTGAAGTTCAATTTGTTGCTGACGAGCTTGGTAAGTTATATGAGTCAAAGGCTGATTCTATTTCATTAAGTAATGAAAAGTTACAGGCTGAGACGGATAAATCAAGCGCTACAGCTAATCATAATGATTCAACGGTTATTGGTAGTGAAACGTTTTATACGGTTGCAGAGGGCGAATTAATGTCTATTTCGGATGTTAAAGATGCTACCTTTGCTGAAAAAATGTTGGGTGATGGTTATGCAGTCGAACCAGCTAATGGCGAAATTTATACACCGGTTGCTGGTAAAGTAGCAAGTATCTTTCCAACGAAACATGCAATTAGTATCACGACTGAAACGGGATTAGAAGTCCTATTACACATGGGAATTGATACCGTTCAATTAGAAGGTAAACCTTTTGAAGTGACTATTTCTGAAGGCGAAACTCTTAAACCAGGTGACTTAGTTGCGCGAGTTGATTTAAACGCAATTAAAGCTGCTGGTAAGGAAACAACGATGATGGTCGTTTTAACGAATATGGATAAAGTGTCTAATATAACGTTTGATCATTTGAATGAGACAGTTAAAGCCAATGAAGTTTCGGCAATTGTTCAAACTAAATAAGAATAAATGAAGCAGGCCAAAACTTTTGGTCTGCTTTTTTGGTATAGGTAGCTGGTTTATAAAAAAGCTTATATATAATAATATGACTCATTTAATAAGTTGTAATTGGTATTGGCAAACCGGCATGGTATAGTGACTGTAAGCGCATCATAAAATGAAGGAGGCCATTTAAATGAATCCCTATTATTTAACGTTATTGGAAAAAAGATTTCCGACTAAACAAAGTATTGTCACTGAAATTATTAATTTAGAGGCCATTCTTAATCTACCCAAAGGAACGGAGCATTTTGTTAGTGATGTTCACGGTGAATATAACGCATTTCAACATGTTTTAAGAAATGGTTCAGGAAATGTTAAACAAAAAATTCAAGAAATTTTTGAAGGCCGTTTGACTGAAGAGAGTATACAGGACTTTGCAATCTTAATTTATTATCCAGAAGAAAAACTAATTGCTAAAAAACAACAATTCACTTCACAACCTGAATTGGAGCAGTGGTATTTAGATACCATTGCCAGAATGATAGAGTTGTTACAAAAGACAGCAACAAAATATTCCCGTTCGAAGGTACGAAAGGCACTATCACCTGATTTTATGTATATAACAGAGGAATTATTATATAGTAATTCCAATGAACTTGATCAAAAAGATTATTATAATCGTATAATAGAAAATTTAATTAAATTAAATCAAGCAGAAGCATTTTTAACGGCTACAGCGTATACGATTCAAAGGTTAATCGTTGACCATTTACACGTAATTGGGGATATTTTTGATCGTGGTCCTGCGCCAGATAAAATTATGAAGACACTTCTTGATTATCATTCAGTTGACATTCAATGGGGAAATCATGATATTTTATGGTTAGGTGGTGCTGCTGGCTCGCCTTTATGTATCGCTAATTTATTGCGAATTTGTGCTAGATATAATAATTTAGCTATTGTTGAAGATGCATATGGGATTAATTTACGCCATTTAGCAACATTTGCCGATAAAACGTATCAAGATAATCCAGCATTTTCACCGAAAGTTAATTCAGCACAAGAAAAAATCAAAGAAGACGAACGACTTTTAATGACCAAAATACACCAGGCAATCGCTATTATTCAATTTAAATTAGAAGGACAGATTATTAAAAGACGTCCTGATTTTGATATGGCAAATCGTGCGATTTTAGAAAAGATTTGGAACAAAGGGTCAAAAATAGAAATCGATGGGAAACATTATTCACTACAAGATACTTGTTTTCAAACAGTTGATTGGGCAGATCCGTATAAATTAACAGATGATGAGTCAGAAATAATGGATAAATTAGTAGAATCATTTATCCATGCGACTAAATTACGAGAACATCTAGATTTTATGATGGCACGTGGTAGTATGTTTAAACGATATAATGGGAACTTGTTAGTTCACGGCTGTATTCCAGTTACACAAGAAGGTAAATTGGAGGGCTTTGAGCTAAAAGGGAAAGCATATGCAGGACCAGAATTATTAGCTTTTTTTGAAGATAATTTACGTAAAAGCTATGCTAAACCTAAAAAATCTACTGACCTTGAAACTGATTTACTTTGGTATTTATGGCAAGGACCCAAATCGCCTTTATTTGGGAAACATGCGATGAAAACTTTTGAACGTTACTTTATTAATGATGAAGAAGTTCAAGTTGAGATACCAAATGCGTATTACAAATTACGACATGATGAAGCATTTTGTCGTCATATATTAGAAGAATTCGGGCTTAATCCAGATAACGGTAAAATAATTAATGGGCATACACCAGTTAAGCGTGGGCACAAGCCGGTTATGGCCAATAAAAAGATGATTGTGATTGATGGTGGTTTCTCAAAAGCTTACCAATCAACTACTGGAATTGGTGGATATACGCTGCTCTCTAATTCATATGGCTTACAATTAGTTGCTCACCAACCCTTTACGTCTAAGTGGGATTCAATTGAAAATGGGACAGATATTATTTCAGTGAAACGAATTATTGATAGTGAAGTTAAAAGACAAACAATTGCTGAAACTGATATGGGAAAAGAACTTGCTAGTCGTGTTGTAGAATTAAAAAAATATTTACAGAGTAAATAAAAAATCTTACTGAAAAGTAAGATTTTTTATTTAGGTTATGATTTTCTGTGTAAAAGGAGAAAAGTAAGCCAGCAAATATTAGTGTGTAAATGTAAAAAAGATTGCGGTATACTAGTGGTAAGCGTTTTCTTTTAGCGTGTAAGGGAGTAGTGATAACTTGGGAGATCGAAAAAATGATATTTATAATCTTTTAAAAAATAAGGAAATAGCGATGGATGCGACACAGATTGCAGACGAGCTTAATTGCAATCGCGCAAATGTGAGTCGTTATTTGAATGATTTATATAAAAATGGTGACGTTACAAAAAGTGATGGGCGCCCTGTTCTCTATCAGTGGGCATCACTTGAAGAAAAAGAAACACGTCAAAAAGAAATTAATGATAAAAGTGTTAAAGAGATGAGTTTCAAAAAGTTAATCGGGTCTAATGATTCATTAAAGGTTATGATCCAACAAGCCGAAGCAGCCATTTTATATCCACCAAGAGGACTACACACAATTATTTTTGGTGAAACGGGAACGGGTAAATCTTTGTTTGCTGAATGTATGTATCAGTTTGCATTAGAATCAGAAATGGTGAAGGCTGATGCGCCTTTTATCCGGTTTAATTGTGCGGATTATGCGAATAATCCACAGTTACTTTTTGCGCATATATTTGGTGTTAAAAAAGGGGCCTACACAGGTGCTGATCAAGATAAAAAAGGATTAATGGATAAAGCTAACGGTGGTATTTTATTCTTAGATGAAATTCATCGATTACCTCCTGAGGGACAAGAAATGCTCTTTACCTTTATTGATAAGGGGTTTTATCGGCCTTTAGGAGAGTCTTCAATTACTAAAGAAGCGAGTGTACAGATTATTGGGGCAACGACTGAAACGTCAGAAAATTTTTTGAGCACATTTAATCGACGTATTCCAATGGCAATTACATTACCGCCTATCTCAAAACGAACAATTGATGAACGTTATGGGATAGTCATGAATTTTTTTGAACAAGAAGTCGGTAGATTGAGCCAAGATATTATTGTTGAGCGAGATGCGATGCTTGCATTAATGTTATACGAGCCTGAAGCAAATATTGGTCAAATTCAGAGGGATATTAAAGTTGTTTGTGCAAAGGCCTTCTTGTATTTTAGAACGCATGAAACGGCTTCGTTATATATCAGATTAAAAGACTTACCATTGAATGTTCAAAAAGGACGTTTGGAAGGTAAATCCAAATATAAAAAAATTGATGTCTTAATGGAACGTTTAGCGAAACGAACAAATGAAAAAAATACAAAAGTTGTGACTTTTAAAAATAGCGAAACGGTAGAAAAAAACGATCAAAAACCAACGGTTTATGAAACAATTGATAAAAAAGTGAGTGAAACTGATAAACAGAATTTTAAATCACTAAATCTTAAAACGTTAATCGATTCAGATGATAAAGGTTATTTTAAAGATTACATTGAACAATTATCGGGTGAAGGCGTTCGAAAAGAGTTACTACCAGATGATATTTGGACGGTTACCAATGAAGTTTATGACTTAGCCCAGAATAAATTAGGGCAAAAATATAATGAAAATGCACGATTTGCATTTGGATTACACCTTGTTAGTGCTATTGAAAGAATCAGGAAAAATGTCGCAATTATTCATCCTGATTTAAATAATTTACGACAAAAAAATCCAAAAGCCTTTCGTGTTGCACTGGAAATGGCAGATAAAATTGAACATGAATTTGATATTGAAATTCCATTAGATGAAATTGGATTTATTACAATGTTTTTGAGCTCTGATTTAAGTGTTAAGAAACAACAAAATGAAATTAAAGTCGGTATCATCGTGCTAATGCACGGGGCATCAACGGCTTCTTCTATGTTACAGACAGCACAAGAATTACTTGGTACAACAAAGGGAAAAGCAATTAATATGCCACTTGATGTAAATGTTTCGGAAATTTATGATCAAGTACGAGATTATGTACTGGATAGTCAGGAACAATTGAAAAAAGGGTTATTACTTTTAACTGACATGGGCTCTTTAACTAGTTTTGCATCAATGTTAGGTGAAGAAACAGGGATTAATATTCGAGCTGTTTCAATGACGAGTACGTTAGTTGTGCTTGAATCATTAAGAATTGCGATTGCCGGTCGTGAACTAGAAGATATTTACGCAAATGCACAACATATTTTTGAATCGTCTGTAAAAGAGCAGTTTTTCCATATGCATCCTAGGAAAAAAGCAGTTATCGTAGCTTGTTTTACCGGCGAAGGTGTCGCCGCAAGATTATATGATCGTATTATGCCAATTGTAAACGAAGACGAAGTTAAAGTAATTCGGATGCAATATTTAGAAAAAGATGCATTTAAAAAGCACATTAATACATTAATGCGCGATTATGATGTGAAGGCAATTGTTGGTACCGTCGAGGTTTCTTACCAAAGAGTGCCATTCTTTTCTGCTTTAGATATCTTTAATGATGAAACCTTACAAGTTTTGCAGCGGATGTTGTCTGATAACGACTTAACGCGAGAAACAATTAATGCATTGGAAGGTAGTATTAATTCAGTTAATTCTGTCCCAGATTTAATTCATACTATTCAAACCATGATTATTAAAATTTAATCAGATTTACAGATTGTTCTTGATCCAGAGATTATCGTAGGGATCATGATGCATCTAGCATTTCTAGTAGATTCAAGATTGAAAAATCAATCAATTAAACCGTTTAAGAATGTCCAAGAATTTTCAGCTGAGAATCATTTACAGATGGAAATAGTTAAAACGGCCCTGATTATTGTTGAAAAAATGTATAATATTAAGATTTCAGATGATGAAGTTGCCTATATTGTCCAAATTTTTATGGGTAATACGTTGAATAAAGTCAGTGTGTAATAGTGACTAGTAGTGTGCAAATAAAATAAAAGACCATCGAAAGCGCTTTCTTAAAGCCTTTTCGATGGTCTTTATTTTTGGCATGGAACTTGCGTATATAAGAGTATAAATAGAAAAAGGAGTGGCAAATTATGAAAACGATTATGTTAGTTTGTTCAGCGGGTATGAGTACAAGTTTATTGGTGTCAAAAATGCAAAAGGCTGCAGAAGCAGAGAACTATGATTCAGAAATCTTTGCAGTTGGTGCTTCAGAGGCAGATTCAATGCTTGAATCAAAACCAGTTGATATTTTAATGTTAGGCCCACAAGTTCGTTTTATGAAAGATGAATTTGAAAAAAAGGTTGCTGACAAAAATATTCCGGTAGAAGTTATCAATATGCAAGATTACGGCATGATGAATGGCGAAAAAGTTCTTGCAACAGCTAAAAGCTTAATTAAATAAAAAATAAAAGGGGTAATCAGATATGAACGAAAATGATGCACAAATGCAAACAATCATGGGGCTGATTGTTAATGGTGGAAACGCTAAAAGTGATTCTATGGAAGCAATTCACGCCGCTAAAAAAGGCGATTTTGAAACCGCAGCTGCTAAGTTAGCTGATGCTGACAAATCACTCATTGAAGCACATCATTCTCAAACAGCCATGTTAACGCAAGAAGCTTCAGGGGATCCGGTACCAGTTAGTTTATTAATGGTTCATGGACAAGATCATTTAATGAATGCGATTACATTTAGAGACTTAGCTGGTGAGGTAGTAGATCTATACAAAAAAATAGGATAAGTACTAAACTTTAAGGAGGAACTACTCATGGACAAATTTATAAAATGGATGGATATTCACTTTATTCCAGTAGCTTCAAAAATTGGGGCACAAAGACATTTGGTGGCAATTCGAGATGCATTCGTTGTTATTATGCCACTTATGATTTTAGGTGCTCTGGGAACATTAATTAATAACTTACCAATTCCAGGTTTTTCAAATTTTATGGACGGACTATTTCCTAAAATAGTTAACGATGTTCCAATCTGGAAGGGTGTAGGAGCAGGCGTTTGGAATGCTAGTTTTGGTATTATGTCATTATTCGTTGCATTCTTAGTAGCTCATAACGTTGCAAAATCATATGGTAAAGATGGTATGGCTGCTGGTACAGTATCAGTTGCTTCATTCTTCGCTTTAGGTGGTTTGCAATTAGCTGGGATGTCTTCAGTAGGATTATTCGTTGCACTTGTTGTCGGTTTGGTTTCAGCAGAATTATTCCAACGTTTAAGTGGTAACAAACATTTAATCGTTAACATGCCTGATGGTGTTCCACCTGCTGTTGCAAAAGCATTCGCTTCATTATTTCCAGCAATGATTGTTGTTACAATCTTTGCCTTTATCAATACATTATTCCAAGGATTCGGCGTAACTGATATTATTGCATCATTCTACAAACTTGTTCAAGAACCATTTATGGGCTTGGCAAATTCATATCCATCAGCATTATTATTAGCATTTATTGCACCATTCTTATGGTTCTTTGGTTTACATGGAGCTAATATGATTGATCCATTAATGCAAACAATTAACGCACCTGCTATTGCAGCTAACGTTAAAGCACTTAGTGAAGGTAAAACAATTCCTTTTATCGTTAACAAACCTTTCTTCGATTCATTTGTTAACTTAGGTGGAACTGGTGCAACTATTGGTTTGATTATTGCCATCTTCATTGTTGGTCGTAAAAATAAACCTTACAAAATGATTGGATCACTATCAGCAGCTCCTGGTATTTTCAATATCAATGAACCAATGATGTTTGGACTTCCAATTGTGTTGAATCCAATTATGTTCGTACCATTTATTTTGACACCAATGGTACTTGTGACTGTTGCGTATATTGCAACCGCCACTGGAATTGTGCCAGCAGCAACGGTAATGCCCCCATGGGTTACACCACCAGTAATTGGCGGGATTTTGGCAACTAAGAGTTTAGCTGGTGGGGTTTTAGCCGCAGTTAATGTGGTTATCTCAGCGTTAATTTACGCACCATTCGTTATCTTAGCAACAAAACAAATTGAAAAAGCTGAAGCAGAAGCTGAAGCAGCAAAAAAATAAAATAAAAGCGAATCTCTTTACGTTATTCTGTAAAGAGATTTTGTGTTAAATAAAGGAGTTTACTATGGTTAAATATGAATTTCCAAAAGATTTCTGGTGGGGGTCAGCTGCGAGTGGACCACAATCTGAAGGTCGTGTTTCAGGAGATGGAAAAGCTGATAATATTTGGGATGCTTGGTATCAAGCAAGCCCTGAAAAGTTCTTTAATCAGGTTGGACCCGAAAATACATCAAGGGTTTATCAAAAATACCAAGAAGATATCTCTTTGATGAAACAAACAGGTCATAATTCATATCGGACTTCAATTCAGTGGTCACGTTTGATTCCAAATCCATTCACTGGAGAGGTTAATCCTGAAGCTGTTACCTTTTATAACCATTTAATAGATGATTTAATTGCCGCTGGAATTGAACCTTTTATGAACCTTTACCATTTTGATATGCCAATGGTGTTACAAGAAAATGGTGGTTGGTTAAATCGTGAAGTTGTAGACTTGTATACGGACTATGCAGAAACTTGTTTTAAATTATTTGGCGATCGCGTTAAAAAATGGTTTACTCAAAATGAACCGATTGTTCCAGTTGAGGGTGGGTATTTATATGGATGGCATTTACCTGATGAACGTAATTTAAAGCATGGTGTCCAGGTGGCTTATCATGAAGCATTGGCAAGTGCTAAAGCAGTTGAAAAGTATCATTCACTCAATTTAGGTGGCACAATTGGGATTATTTTAAATTTAATGCCAACGTATCCAAAAGATGAGACAAATCCAGCAGATGTTAAAGCAGCCAAATTTGTTGATGGATTCTTTAATCGTTCATTTTTAGATCCCGCAATTAAAGGCACTTTCCCTCAAGATATTGTTGAGTGGTTGCATGAATATGACTTAATGCCAATCTATCATCAAAGTGATTTAGATGTTATTAAAGAAAATACTATCGATTTATTAGGCGTTAATTATTATCAACCAAGGCGAGCAGCGGCGAAAATAATTAAAGCCGAACCAGAAGGTGAAAATGGCTGGATGCCTGAAGATTTTTATACAGTATACGATATGCCTGGAAAAAAAGTTAATCCTTATCGTGGCTGGGAAATTTATGAAAAAGGAATTTATGATGCACTAATCAATATTAAGGATAATTATGGTAATATTGATTGTTTCATCTCTGAAAATGGGATGGGTGTTGAAGATGAAGCCAGATTTATTAATGCAGATGGGCAAATTAATGATGATTATCGAATTGAATTTGTTCAAGATCATTTGAAATGGGTTCATAAGGCACTTGAAGAAGGTAGTAACGTTCATGGCTACCATATGTGGACATGTATGGATAATTGGTCATGGTTAAATGCTTACAAGAACCGTTACGGATTTATTAGTGTTGATTTAGATAATGAAGCAAAACGCACAATTAAGAAGAGCGGTTACTGGTTTAAAAAAATGACAGAACAAAATGGATTTAATGACTAAAAATGGAGGCGAATGACTGATGGAAATGGAAATGAAATTAAAAATGCCTGCAGATTATCTATTTGATCAAATTATGGAGTCCGTACTATATGATATTAAAGATCAGACAGGTCAGAAATTAACAAAAAATCAATTAGAGGGTTTTGCGTTCACGAAAAAGTTTTCAAAAACACAATCAGCTGCTTTAAAAGTAACAAAAATAGTTGAAAACGAAAGTTATCATTTTCAAACGGATAACAATCGTAATAAATTTGATGTAAGTTACGATATTAAGGTAATTGATGATAAACGTTGTTTGTTAAGTTATAAAGAAGTCATGACTTCTAAAGGCAAGATGCAACAAATGAATGATGCCTTCATGAGTATTCTTATGAGTTTCTTTAAGAAGAGAAATTTCAAAAAAATGCTTAAACAAATTGAAAATAAGTATGCAACTAATTAGACTAAAAATAAAGAAGCAAACCGTATTTATCGGTTTGCTTCTTTATTTTTAGTCTAAAATTTCAACACCAATACCGATAACACCAGGGCCAGCATGAACACCAAGAGCAGGTGATGCATCGCCAAAGTAAAAATGTTCAGCATTTGGATACTTAGTTTTTAAGGTTTCGAAGATACTTGCTGCTAAAGGCTCATTATTACCATATGCAACGGCTATATCGAAATGAAGAGAATCGCCAATCTTATCATCAACGAGTGATAATAATTTTTTTAGTGCAGCTTTTTCGCCTCGAGCTTTTGCAATAGGATAATAAATACCATTTTCATCACATGAAATAATTGGTTTGATGTTTAAGAGATTCCCCATAAGACCAGAGACACGTCCAATACGGCCACCAACTTGAAGATAGTGTAGGGTTGGTAAATAGAAAAAGACACTACTTCTATCAACCGCTAGTTGAACCTTTGTGACAATTTCGTCAAAATAATTGCCTTCTTTAATTAAGTTTGATGCTAAAATACCAGCTAATCCACCACCAATACCAACATTTTTTGTATCGATGACTTCAACAGTTAATGATGATAATTTGGCGAATGTTTTAATTGAATTATAAGTACCAGACAAACCGCTTGAGATCGTTGTTGCAATAACATGTGTATAGCCATCGGCTTTAATTTGGTCAAAAACGTCGTTAATTGAGCCACCTGAAGGCGTTGCGGTTGTTGGAATCTCAGTCTCCATACGTTCATAAACTTCCGCAGGTGAGATAGAGATACGATCTAAGTAAGTTGCATCACTGAATGTAATTAAAATAGGGACCATATAAATATGTTCCTGTTCCATAAATTCTTTAGGAATATCCGAACCTGAATCTACTAATACTGCTATTTTTTCTTTACTCATCATTTAATTGGCCTCCTTCATTAATATAACTAATTTTTCACTGATAATATGATTAATCACGGCACTTGCAGCCGTTCGTTGTTCTAATTCAATGATTGTTGTTTCAGTCGTGACGGGCTTTAAGTTGGTATCAAAGGTTAAAGATTTAAGTTGTTCGTTAAAAATTAAAGCGAAGTTCATGTAAGCATCTTCAGATGAGTTATCGACTAAAATTTGGTCGATACCATTCTTGATAACATCTAACGGAAAAGCAGATTTTAAAACAGTAATAACAATGATTGCTGCTAAATGTTCCTTGCGATATCTTTTTTTGATGGGTTTAAACATAACTTCTTTTTTTACGTAATTATTGACCATTGTAGGTGTTACAGGCATTAAGTGTAATGGCTCTAAGTATTGATTAACAAGTTTCACGGATTGATCCATATAAAGGTCTAATTCCGGGAAATCTTGCCAATCAGGTAATGTAATTTTCTTTAAGCTATCTAGCCAATTTAAAAAAGATGATGGAACTTTTTGGCTCAAATGATAACCCCCCTTAACGTAATATCTTTATATTAGCATTTACATCTAGAGTTGTAAACTAGATTTAACTGTTTCTTAAAGTATATAAAAATAGCATGTTTATATGAAGATAAAAGTTGTACACTATAAGGGTATTTAATAATGAGAAGGAGTGAATTATTTATGATGGAACAAGCATGTACAACAATTTTAGTTGGTAAGAAGGCCACAATTGATGGCTCAACGATGATTGCTAGAAATGATGATACGTTTTTGCCTATTACACCACAACGATTCTTGATGTACCCTGCAGTAACCGGACGTCATGAAACGTTAACTTCGAATAAAAATGGGTTTACTGCACCATTACCAGAAAATGGGTATCGCTGGACAGCAACACCTAATGTTGAGGTATCCAGCAAAGGTGTCTTTGATGAAAGTAGTATTAATGAAAAAAATGTTGCAATGAGCGCAACAGAAAGTGTCTATGCGAATGAACGTGTTTTAGCATACGATCCTTTAATTAAAAATGGTTTAGCAGAAGATTCATTACAAACAATGGTTGCACCTTATATTAAATCAGCAAAACATGGTGTTGAATATTTAGGGGCTTTAATTACAAAATACGGTTCACCTGAAGGAAATGGTGTCTTATTTAGTGATAAAAATGATGTTTGGTACATGGAAATTGTTACCGGACATCACTGGATTGCACAACGTATTCCAGATGATGCTTATGCTGTTGCAGCTAATCAAGTTGCTATTCAAGAAATTGATTTTGATAATACAGATAACTTTATGTGGTCAGACGGTATCCGTGAATATGTAGAAGAGCATCATTTAAACCCTGATAAAACAGGCTGGAACTTCCGTCATATTTTTGGAACAGACACAGAAAAAGATCGTCATTACAACACACCTCGTGTCTGGTATGGTCAACGTTGTTTGAATCCAGAAATTAAGCAAGAACCAACTTCAAGTGAATTACCATTCATTTGTTACGCAAATAAAAAAATCAGTGTTGAAGATGTGACTGCTATTTTAGGTTCACATTACAATGAAACACAATATGATCCATTTGGTCATGGTGCTGATGAAGATCGTTTACGATTCCGTCCTATTTCAATGAATAGAACACAAAATGCACACGTTCTTCAATTGAGAAATAATGTTGATGATGCACATTCTGCATTAATGTGGATCTGTTTAGGTGTTCCAGCATTTGCACCATTTGTGCCATTCTACACGAATGCAACAGACACAGACCCAAGTTACAGCGAAACACCGTTAACACTAGATATGAATAGTGCTTATTGGATGTATCGTACGGTTTCGATGTTAACAGAATCACATTATTCTCATTTTATTCAAGAAAATGTTGATTACTTAAAGGCATGTCGTCAACAGTTGAAGACGATGGTTGCTGATATTGATGCAGCATCTACAGATATGAGTGGGGATGAATTAACAAACTACCTCACACAACAAAATTACGCAATTGTTGCTGATATGCGTGAAAGAACGATGAACATGATTGGTCAATTCATTACTGAAGGATTAACATTATCTAAATTAACATTTAACATGGATGCTAATTTATAAAAATAATATTTAACATGGATGCTAATTTATAAAAATAATATTTAAATACTTTGTACGCAAAAAGGCGTAATTCCAATATAACTTTGGAATTATGCCTTTTTGCGTACCCACATATATTAAGTACAGATAATTATTTTTAATGTAAGTTAGTTCATAAGTGTGCCAGTTTAATTTGATTCAAAAACAAAATAAGAGCGTTTATTAAATTCATTTCTTGATTTTGAGTACTCGATGGCGTGACCATTCACAAGCCAAACAATTTGTTCTACTTCTAATATTGGCGTTTGTTCAACAACGTTTAAATAATTGATATCTAATTCAGTGGCTTGTCTGGCTTGTATTTTTCTAGACATACCTGACATATTTAACCCTAACGTATTTTTAATATAACTATATATGGAAGTTTCCAGTACGGATTTTGATAAACCTGGAACTAATTTAACAGGCATGTACGTATCTTCCAAGATGAAAGGATTTCCATCTAAAAGTCGGAGTCTAATAATATGGTATGTTGGCTCTTCTGCACTAATATTTAAATGAGTTTGAACCTCTTTTTGAGGGAATACAACTTCAAACTTAATGACGTGACTTGTTATTCTGTCCCGTCCTTCTTGTTTACTTAATCCATCAAAATTATCTGCCGGTGCATCAACGCTATTGATAAGAGTCGAGGGACCTATAACAACTGTTCCAAAACCAGATTTTTTTAATATAAATCCTTCTCGTGCTAAGTCATCTAACGCCTTCTTTAAGGTTATTGAACTGACATCGAAGCTAGCAGATAATACTTTTTGATCAGGTAAAATGCTACCTTTTGGATATATATTAGAAAGTATTCGTTCCCGAATTATATTTTTAACTAACTCATATTTTTTCATAAATCCCTGTTCCCCCATAGATTTTAATGTCAAATTTAGTATTATTTAAACTTTAGGTGCGATTTTAAAAAGTATATTACTCTGCTTATTAAAAATTAGATCTCAAAAAAAATAGGTATGATGTAACTATTTTAGAATTAGAGAATATTGTACCGATATTTAGTATGACTAATTAATCGGTTAATACCGAATTATAACACTCAACTACCCTCTTTTCTATATAAGTGATAGCCAGAGTTTAATAAAACATATATCTTTTGTATAACAAAAGTATTGTTTTATTATACAAAAGATATATAATAGTAAATGAAAGCGATTTCTTAGTTAAAAAATAATTTATTAGAAGAAGGGTTGATTGATATATGATAAATGAAAATAAGATGCCTAAAGGTTTTTATTGGGGTAATTCTGTATCAAGTATGCAGACAGAAGGAGCATGGCAGGCAGATGGTAAAGGGCTATCAGTTTATGATATCCGTGACTCAGATAAAGGTGTATCCGATTGGCACGATGCGATTGATGAGTTTAACAGATATGAAGAAGATTTGGATTTAATTGCAGATATGAATATGAATATGTATCGCATTCAGATATCGTGGACTCGAATAGTACCTGATGGTGATGGAACTATCAACGAGAAAGGTTTTGAGTATTATGACCGATTAATTGATGGGATGATTAAGCGTGGTATTGAGCCAATGGTTTGTCTCTATCACTTTGACATGCCGTTAGCGTTGGCCCAAAAGCAAAGTGGATTTCTATCTCGTAAAACTGTTGATGCTTTTGTTAGGTTTGGGAAAGTCGTTATTGATCATTTTTCAGACAGAGTTAAATATTGGATTACATTTAATGAACATAATCTATACTTCACTGATGAAACATTTCATATTTCTGGATATACCAAGACGGAAAAAACAATTGACGATATGTATACCATATTCCATCATACGATGATAGCTCACGCACAAATTGCACAATATATTCATGAACAATATAAAGAACTTAAGATTGGAGGTATGTTGGCATATACACCAGTTTATCCAGCAACGACTAATCCAAAAGATTCTTTTGCAGTAAGAAAACAAAATGAATTTATTTATGAAAATCTAAATTCGTTATTTGTCGGACAATCATATTCTCCTGAAGTACTTAAATATATAGAAGTGAATAATATTCAAATGGATTTTAAAGATAGAGATAAGCAATATTTAAATAAAATTAAATCTGATTTCATTTCCTTTAGTTACTATCGCACAATGGTCATGGATGCTGATAAAATTCCAAGTGACGAGGCACCAAATAGATATATGAATTATAGTGTAGAAGAAAATACTTATTTATCTAGTAGTGAGTGGTCATGGAATATTGATCCCTTAGGATTCCGAAATGTAATTACAGATTTGCATAATCGTTATAGATTACCTGTATTTCCAATTGAAAATGGAATTGGCATCAAGGAGCACAGGGACAGCACAAATATAATCCAAGATGATGCTCGAATTGAATATCATAAAAGTCATATTAAGGCTATGAAGGATGCAATGTTTATTGATGGTGCTCAAGTTGTGGGCTATCTGGGTTGGGGATTAATTGATATTCCTAGTTCACATGGTGACATGGAGAAAAGATATGGTGCAGTTTTTGTTGATAGAACAAATCATGATTTGAAAGATATGAAGAGAGTTCCAAAAAAATCATATTATTGGTTTAAGGATATCTTAGAAGAGAATGGAGAAAAAATATAATGGAAAATAAAACTGAAAATAAAGCAAACACGTTCATTACGAATAAGTTATTACCTATAATTATGAAATTTGTGAATACAAAACCTATAAGGGCTCTGCAAGATGGAATGGTATACGCATTACCTTTTATTATTATAGGATCCATATTTTTAATTTTGTCCAATTTCCCGGTGCCAAGTGTTGCAGATGCGCTTAAAGATTCAGGTTGGTCAGCATTTTTCACACAAGCATATACAACAACATTTGGTATTTTATCTATCTGGGCGGTAGTTGGTATCGCGTACGTATATGTTCGTAATGAGGGATATGAGGCATTACCCGCTGCATTGACAGCATTATCATCTTTCTTGATGTTACAGATGCTCCAAGTGGCCGCACCTTTAGCCGGAGTAATGGGTAAAAATGGAGCAGGTATTGTTAACAGTGCTGGTAAAGAGGTCCTAAGTGGTTCTGCAATAACAGAAAATATAGACAAATTACCTCATTCGCTTCAATCATTCATGCAGTCGCCAGTTAATGGTGTAATTAACATTAGTTGGTTGAGCGGTCAAGGAATGGTGGCTGCAATTATTGTAGGTATTTTGGTAGGTTGGGCATATACAAAAATGATTAAAGCTGGTTGGAAAATAACACTCCCAGAACAAGTGCCAACTAGTGTTGCTAATCAATTTACTGCCATGATTCCATCTGGTGTTATATTAACTGTTACTATGTTAATCTTTGCTTTAATTAAGACAGTGTTAAATACAGATATGTTAAATCTCATTTATAAGATGTTAGCAGCACCTATGCAAGGACTATCAGATTCATTAATTGGGGCTATATTGATTGCCTTCTTAGTATCATTCTTTTGGTTCTTTGGTGTTCACGGAGGACTGATTGTCGGTGGAATTGCAGGAGCCTTCTTAATTCCTAATACTTCTGGAAACGCTGCTTTATATCAAGCTGGTAAATTATCGTTAGGTAACGGGGCACATATTGTTACTAATGAATTTTATAATAATTTTATTAACTTGACGGGATCTGGAATAACCATCGGACTAGTTATTTTCACACTAGTTGCAGCTAAATCTGTTCAGCTTAAAACAATCGGTAAAATTGAGCTTATTCCAGCTATTTTTAATATTAATGAGCCTTTTCTTTTCGGATTACCTTTAGTTATGAATCCATTTTTAGCTATACCATTTTTCATGGTACCAGTTATTGTAGCAATCTCTACTTATGGGGTAATTTATTTCGGAATTGTACCACCTTTAAATGGTGTTGCGGCACCTTGGACAACGCCAGCAGTTATTTCAGGATTTTTAATTGGAGGTTGGAAGATGGCCTTATGGCAAGCGGTAACGTTAGTAATATCAGCTGTCGGATACTATCCATTCGCTAAAAAATATGATCAATATTTATGTAATCAAGAACAAGAGCAAGAATTAAATAATAAAGCAGAGTGAAAGGAATAAAAAATCATGGAGAAAAAAATTATTATGTTAGCTTGTTCAGCTGGTATGTCTACATCTCTACTAGTATCAAAAATGCAGGCGGCAGCTTCTAAGCAGAAAAAAGATTATGAAATATTTGCAACATCAACATCAGATGTAGACCATCAAATTGAAAGTGTTCATCCGGATGTATTGTTATTAGGGCCACAGGTCAGTTATATGAAGGAAGAAATTAAAAGTAAAACTGATGCTGCTGGAATTCCTATGGACGTCATTGATATGCTAGATTATGGGATGATGAACGGTGAAAAAGTATTACAAACAGCAGTAAATTTAATTGCGGAATAAAATAAATTTAGTGAAATGGGGATGAAAAATATGAATGATAAAGATATGACTGTAATAATGGGAATTATTATGGAATCGGGGAATGCGAAGGGATTTGCCGCTCAAGCAATCCGCATGGCTGAGCAGTCTGATTTTTCTAAATCTGATGATTTTATGAACCAAGCACAAGAGGCGTTAACTAAGGTGCACAATATCCAAACTACTTTGTTAACAAAAGAGGCCAATGGTGAAAAAACGAAACTTAATTTGTATTTGATACATTCGCAAGATTGGCTAATGACGAGTATCTGTTATATTGATTTAGCTAAAGAAATTATAACTATGTATAAATCAATTAAAAAAAACGCCGTATAAAATGACGCATTATAGACGTGCTATGAGAACTTCTTTAATTTAATACGTTTATTAAAAATTATAATTATCAGATACTAAAAATATTAGTCGAATGACTGAAAAGGAGAACAATGGGAACTATATTAGCAATTGATATTGGTGGGACAACCGTAAAGTATGGAGAATGGAAAGAAAATCAGTTCATTTCACGTGGTAAGAGGGAGACCCCTGAGACGTGGAAAGATATGAAAACTTTAATTAAAAATTTATATAATAGTTGTCAGAACGCTGAAGGTATAGCCATTAGTTCTCCAGGATCAGTTGATACGGTAAATGGAATTATTCATGGGATTAGCGCCATCCCTTATATACACAATTTTCCGATTAGGGATGAGTTGGAACAATATTTAGGCGTACCAGTTTCTATACAAAACGATGCTAATTGTGCAGCATTAGCTGAGAATTGGATTGGAAACGCTAAAGATGTAGATGATTTTGTTTCTATTATCATTGGATCTGGAGTTGGTGGTTCTGTAATAATGAATAAAAAATTAAAGGCCGGAAGTAATCTATTTGGTGGCGAATTTGGGTACATGATTTTAGATGTAAATGATGATCGTACTTTCAGTGAGTTGGTTAGTCCAGTAAATCTTGCCAAACAGTATTCTTCAGAAAATAATCGTGAAATTAACGGAAAACAATTATTTGATTTATCTGACTCTGGTGATGATAAGGCATGCCAAATTGTAGATGATTTTTATAAACATTTAGCCGTAGGAGTGTTTAATCTACTTGTATCGTATGATCCTGACCTTGTTTTAATTGGAGGCGCTATATCTGAAAGACCTGGTTTGATTAAAACACTAAATAAATATATTAATCAATTAATCATTGCCAAACGTGCGGATGGCCTTAAGTATAATTTAAAAACATGTTATTTTTATGGAGATGCTAATATGATTGGCGCAATATACCAATATAAAACAAATTTCATAACCTTTAACACTATTTAAATATAAAAAAGCTCATAATTATTAGATTTAGATCTAATAATTATGAGCTTTTTGTATTGAATGTTCTATTTTTTACAGCTATTTATTAATTTCTTCAATAGTACCCTTAGCGTCTTTTTCAACTTTCATATCTGAAATTGAGATATAACCTAATTTCTTGATTAAGCCGTTTTGAATTTTGTCTGATTGAATATAACCAATAAATTTAGCTGTTGCGTAGTTAGGAGAACCTTTAGTATACATATGTTCGTATGACCAAATTTTCCAATTGTTTGTTTCAACATTTTTTGATGTTGGTTTAACGTTATCAATAGATAATGCTTGGATGTTATCTTTTAAGTACGAGAATGCTAAGTAGCTGATGGCACCTGGTGTTGAAGATACCATTTTTTGAACTGTACCGTTTGAATCTTGTTCTTGTGTTTGTTTAGCTGTTTTATTTGGAAGGATACTACTATCAAATACGGTACGTGTACCCGAACCAGAAGCACGATTAATGACAACAATCGCTTGGTCTGCTCCGCCAAGTTCTTTCCAGTTTGTTGTCTTACCTAAGAAAATGTTAGCAAGTTGTGCTTTTGAGAGGTTAGTTACTTTTGTATCTTTGTTGACAACAGGTGCAATACCAACAACGGCAACTTTGTGATCAACAATCTTTTTAGCATCTACGCCGTCTTTTTGTTCTGCAAAAATGTCAGAATTACCAACGGTAACAGCACCTGTAGAAACTTGGCTTAAACCAGTACCTGAGCCACCACCTTGCACGCCAATTGTTAAACCTGAATTATCTGCTTGATAGGTTTCAGCTGCTTGTTCAACTAAAGGTTGTAAAGCAGTTGATCCAACAATAGTAATTTTACCTGTAATTTTTGATGAATCATCTGAAGAAGATGATGATTTACCACATCCTGCCAACAATAAAAGACCCATTGCTGCTATCGAAATAATTGCTGTTTTCTTTCTCATAATTAACTTCCCCTTTTATTTTGTATTCGTATTTAAGAACAACTTCATAATATCAGTTAAATGTTATGGTTCTGTATGAATCGTGTAATGATTTACACCTGAAATTGTAAAGAATGGGTAAAGGTGGAGCGAAATACTTTGCTTTTGTGAGTGTGATTATCTATAATAAAAACCAGCTCATTATGACAGTCTGTCATAAAAACGGAAATAGGGGGAGACAAATTGATTCTAGAAATAAAAAACGTTTCAAAAACGTATAATATGGCTGGTGGTACGACATTCAAGGCTTTAAAAGACATTAATGCTTCTTTTGACAAAGGAGAATTAGTTTCAATAGTTGGTGAATCCGGAAGTGGTAAATCAACATTAATGAACTTAATAGGTGGATTGGATTCAAATTTTGATGGCGAAATTACGTATAATGGTGAAAATATTGGTGATTTTTCTGAAAAAGAACTTGTTAACTTTCATAAGAAGAGTATTGGATTCATTTTTCAAAATTTTAATTTAATTCCTCATTTAAGTTTGATTGATAACGTTGCTATGGCAATGACGCTTTCAAATGTTGATAAATCAGTACGTGTCAAACGTGCTAAAAAATTATTAACAGACGTTGGGTTACAAGATCATATGACAAAGAAGCCAGATCAAATATCTGGTGGGCAAAAACAACGTGTTGCTATTGCACGTGCCTTAATGAATGATCCTGATGTCATTATTGCTGATGAACCAACAGGTGCTTTGGATTCAGAGACAACTGATGCTGTCTTAGAAATTATCAAAGATATCGCAAAGCGTGGTAAATTAGTTTTAATGGTTACTCATTCAGATCGCGTTGCGGCATATTCAAGTCGTGTTGTACGAATTGATAATGGTGCAATTATTTCTGATTCCGAACAAGAACAATTAGAGTTGCATACTAATGAAGATGAATTTAAAGGCGAAACGCCTAAGAATTTAAGTCTATGGTCTGCAATTCGATTAGCTGCACTTAATATGAAAGCTAAATTTTCTCGTAATTTACTTGTTGCTATTGGCTCAAGTATTGGGATTATGTCTGTTGTTTTAATGTTATCGCTTGGAAAAGGGGTAACAAGTTATATAAAGGATACGATGACTAGCTACGTGAATCCCAATGTGACTGAAGTTCATATGAAGGCAAAAACAAGTTCTTCAAGTAGTAGTTCTAAAACAGCAACACCAGCTGCTGGTTCTCAAGCCCAAGCAGCGCAAGCTAAAGAACAACAAAGTCAAATGGCTGCAATTACTGGTCAGACAGGATCATTTTCTAAAAAAGATATTAATAAGTTAACAAATATTAAACATGTGAATGAGCTACAAAAGGGTTATACAGCAATTTCACTAGGTACAAATACAGTTTCATATAAGGATAAAAAAGCTAGTTTGATGCAGTTGGGTACAATGAACTCAGGTATTACAAAATCAAACATTACCAAGGGTACTAAACCAGGTAAGGATGGCATTTTATTAGATAAAACAACTGCAGATTCATTAGGCAAGAACATTGTTGGTAAACAAGTTAAAATTGCGATTGTTTATAACGAAAAAACGATTAAGAAAACGTTCAAAGTTGCCGGAATTTATGAAGCATCTGGAAGTAGCAGTTCAAGCAGTTTAGTTTACTTGAATTACGCTGACTTACAACAATTAGTTGAAGATAATAATGAAACAATTAAACCAAATGTTGTTTATCTTCATACAAACGATAAGGCTAATACGGCAGGTATAAAAGCTAAAGTTAAATCATTGGGTTACACAGGTTCAATTCAAGAAAAAATGTCAGAAATGTTTACTCAAATGTTAGATATTTTGACAGACGTTTTAACGGCCGTAGCTGCGATATCATTGCTCGTTTCTGCAATTATGATATTAGTGGTTCTAAATATATCTGTTGTTGAAAGAACAAAAGAAATCGGTGTTATGAAAGCTTTAGGAGCACGTCGTAAGGATATTCGCCGTATATTTGTTTCCGAAGCGTTCCTAATTGGATTAGCATCTGGCTTAATTGGTGTTGGCGTAACGTATATTTTAGCCTTTGGGTTAAATGCATTCTCAGTTGCAACATTCGATGTTACGATTGTTAAAGTTACAGCTAGTTATGTATTCTCTGGTATTTTAATCAGTGTCTTGATTAGTATGGTTGCTAGTTTCTTACCAGCAAACAGAGCATCAAAACTTGATCCAGTTGAATCTTTAAGAAAAGAATAAGTAAATAAAGTTGCATTTTTAAATAAAGACTAGTAACATGACAAGTTGTCACATGACAGCTTGTCATTTTTTGTATAAAGGAGAAAATATGCCTAAAAAAACGTATTTTAATTTAGATGAAGATAAGCAACAACGGATATTGGATGCTGCTAAAGAAGAGTTCTCAAGAGTACCCCTGTTTGAAGCATCAATTAGTAATATCATAAAAATTGCAGATATTCCGCGAGGGAGTTTTTACCAATATTTCGAAAATAAAGAAGATTTATACTTTTATTATTTTGATACTATTCGACAGAATCAAACTAAAAGATTTGGTGAATTATTAAAACGAAATCAAGGTGATGTCGTGACGACTATGAAGACCTTTTTTTCAGAAACGATTGCGAATACAGTGTCCGGAGAAGATGCTGCATTTTTTAAAAACGCCTTTGTCCGAATGGACTTTAAAATGAGTAGTCGGATGCAGCCACATCATCCTCACCACCCGCATCATAGTGGGAAACAGCCACATTTTGGTGGACCATTTCATCAAAATTTAAAAGCAGATTTTGATATTATGAGTGAAATTGATCGGTCTTTACTAACCATTTCCTCAGATGAAGAAATTAGTTTACTTATGTTTTCTTTAATGAGTCCATTTATGAAAACTATTAATGATTATTTTTCAAAACAAAGAGAAGGTATTGAAATACCTGTTGAAGAGTTACAAAAAGAATATGAAACAATGGCTAACTGGGTAGCTATTGGTGTTTCAAAAAGGAAGGAATAAAAATAAATGATAAAAGTAATGAAAAATCGCGTTAGCGTTTGGGCAATGTTTGGTGCATTTATATTTATGATTGTCCAAGTTATCTGCGATTTATATTTACCAACATTAACATCAGACATGATTAATAAAGGTGTCTCACAAGGCGATGTTGCGTATATCTGGCAGGTGGGTTATGTCATGTTAGGCGTAGCAGCTATTGGTATTGTTGCGGCAGTTGGTAATGTCTTTATCGCTTCACGCTTAGCGCAAAAATTAGGACTTAGATTAAGAAGTCATATTTACAAAAAAGTACTTAATTTTTCAAGTCATGAATTTGATCAAATTGGAAATTCAAGTTTAATTACAAGAACATCAACTGATGTTCTACAAATTCAAAACGTTACCGTTATGATGTTAAGAATGATGATCCAAGCGCCTATTATGTTGATTGGTGCTAGTATTTTAGCTTATAACAAACAAAAAGAATTAACCGTGATTTTTTTAGTAGCTGTTCCAATTTTAATTATATTAATTGCTTCAGTTATGTATTTTGCAGTGCCGCTGTTCAAAACGTTACAAAAAAGAATTGATCATATTAATCTTGTCTTTCGTGAAGGTTTAACAGGTGTTCGTGTTATTCGCGCATTTAACCAAGATAAATATGAACAAAATCGTTTTGATCGTGTGAATAAAGAATATACAGATAATGCCCGTAAAGTATTTTCAATTACGGCGCTAATGTTCCCCATGATGACTTTAGTTCTTAGTGCAACCAATATCGCAATTATCTGGTATGGTGGTCATTTAATTGGAGATATGTCGATGCAAGTGGGTAATCTAGTTGCGTTTATGACGTATGCAATGCAAATTTTATCAAGTTTTATGATGTTATCGATGGTATTTGTCATGTTACCTCGTGCGCAAGCTGCTGCAGCACGTATCAACGAAGTTTTAGATACGAAGAATTCGATAAAAGACCAACCTGATGCAATTACAGTTGATCGTAGTAAAGTAGGAGCAAGTCAATTGTCATTTGATAAAGTTAATTTCCGGTATACGGGTGCTGAAAAAGAAGCCCTAACAGATATTAACTTTGAAGCAAAGGCGGGTCAAACGATTGCGATTATTGGTGGTACTGGATCTGGTAAGTCAACGTTAATTAATTTAATTCCACGATTGTTTGATGTTGAGTCGGGCGATATTAAAATTGATGGTAAATCAATTTATGAGTTAACCCAAGTAAGCTTACACGACCAAATTTCTCTTGTTCAACAAAAGACAGTTCTTTTTAGAGGAACAATCCGAAGTAATCTACAGTTTGGAAATGAAACGGCAACAGATGATGAGTTGTGGCATGCGCTAGAAATAGCACAAGCTAAATCGTTTGTTGAAGAATCAGCGGATGGCTTAGACGGCATAGTTGAACAAGGTGGAGATAACTTCTCTGGTGGCCAAAAGCAACGACTTGCAATTGCAAGAGCATTAGTTAAAAAAGCTTCTGTTTACTTGTTTGATGATTCATTCTCAGCGCTTGATTTTAAAACAGATGCTAAATTACGTGGCTCACTTAAAACGGATGAAAGCATCAAAGATAGTGTTGTCGTAATTGTGGCACAACGGATTTCTAGTGTGACAAGTGCCGATTTAATCTTAGTTATCGATGGTGGAAAAATCGTTGGTAAAGGGACTCATGAAGAATTGAAAGCCACGAATGAAACCTATCAAGAAATTATGCAGTCACAAATCAGAGAGGGGGATGCAGAGTAATGGCAGATAATAAGTCAAAACAAGCAACGCAACCTATGCGGGGCGGTCGAGGTGGACATGGCAATATTGGACGACCAGTTGAAAAGCCTAAGAACTTTTGGAAAACAATTGGGCGTTTAGCGAAATACATGTCACCATGGTTAATTTCAATAGGGATAGTATTAGTGCTAGCCATTATATCTGTAATTTTCCAGGCGGTTTCTCCTAAAATTTTAGGACGCGCAACAACCGAGATTTTCTCTGGGGTAACTAAAGGATTCACTCAAATGAAACAGGGGCAGAAAGTAACCTCGTTGCCAATTAATTTTGATGCAATTAAGAATATCTTACTTACAGTTGGTATTATGTATATTGCGTCTGCACTTTTCAGTTTTGTGCAGCAATTAATCATGACTAATATTTCTCAAAAAACGGTGTACGCACTTCGTAAAGATATTAAGGCTAAAATGGAACGCGTGCCTGTTTCTTACTACGATACACATCCAAATGGTGATATTATGTCTCGTGCTGTAAATGATGTGGATAACATTTCTGGAACGTTACAACAAAGTTTTACACAGTTAGTAACAAGTGTTGTGACCTTTGTCAGTGTTCTCTATATGATGTTTTCAATTAGTTGGCAATTAACGTTAATTGCTTTGATTATTGTTCCTTTGAGTTTGGTTGTTGTCTCATTAATTGCGCCTCGTTCGCAAAAGTTCTTTGCTGGACAACAAAAGAGTTTAGGACTTTTGAACAATCAAGTGGAAGAAACGTATGCGGGTCATACGGTTGTTAAGACTTTTAATAAAGAAGAAAAAAATATTGATATTTTTGAAAAACAGAATAATGATTATTATAAAAGTTCATGGAAAGCACAATTTATTTCTGGATTAATTATGCCAGCAATGAACTTTATTAAAAATATTGGCTATGTCTTTGTGGCAATTGTTGGTGGAATTAAGGTTTCACAAGGAACAATTACTTTAGGTAACGTCCAAGCCTTTTTACAATATGTGAACCAATTCTCACAACCAATCACTCAAATTGCCAACTTATCTAATACGATTCAAGCAACTGTAGCTTCTGCAGAACGAATTTTTGAAATCTTAGATGAAGAAGAATTGAAAGATGAAAGTAACGATGACTTACCAATTGCTGATAATGGTAATAAAATTTCCTTTGATCATGTTCAATTTGGTTACTCAGATAAGAAGCTTTTGATGACAGATTATAATTTGGATGTTAACGAAGGACAAAAGGTAGCAATTGTTGGACCTACAGGTGCTGGAAAGACAACGATTATTAACTTAATTGAACGCTTTTATGATGTCTCAGCGGGATCAATCCGACTAAATGGTGTCGATACTAAGAATTTGAAACGAGAAGATTTACGTAAGTCAATCTCGATGGTGCTTCAAGATACTTGGTTATTTACAGGTACTATTATGGAAAATATTCAATATGGTCGTGAAAATGCAACGGATGAAGAGGTTTATGCTGCAGCAAAAGCCGCTCATGTTGATACATTTGTTCGTCAATTACCAGATGGTTATCAAACTGTTCTGAATGAAGACGCTTCAAATATTTCACAAGGACAACGTCAATTGTTAACGATTGCTCGTGCATTTTTGGCTGACCCAGAAATTTTAATTTTAGATGAAGCAACGAGTTCAGTTGATACACGAACTGAAGTTTTGATTCAAAAAGCGATGGATACCTTATTAGATAGCCGAACAAGTTTCGTTGTGGCGCATCGTCTATCAACGATTCGTGATGCGGATAATATTATTGTAATGGATAATGGCTCAATTATTGAAACTGGAAATCATGATGCTTTGATTGCTAAAAACGGGTTTTATGCTGATTTATATAATAGCCAATTTGCAAACGGTACTATTTAAATTAAAAATAATGAGCTGAATTTGACCTTAGTTAAATTTGTGTTCATTATTTTTTCGTTTTTAAAATACTTGGGCATTCTTACCGGCTTTTAATCTTCTTCTTACGACGTTGATAATTTAGCGTATAATAAAAAAGACTCTAAAACAGTAGATGATTATTTAGAAAATGAGGTTTAATCATAATGAAACAATCACAAATTAGAAATTTTTCAATTATTGCCCATATTGATCATGGTAAATCAACTTTAGCTGATCGAATTATGGAAGAAACACAAACTGTCAGTGAACGTGAGATGTCTAGTCAATTGTTAGATTCAATGGCTGTTGAACAAGAACACGGGATTACAGTTAAATCACGAACGGTTCGTAGTTACTATACAGCTACTAATGGTGAAACTTACGAATATAATTTTATTGATACACCGGGACACGTTGATTTTTCATATGAAGTTTCGAAAAGTTTAGCTGCTAGTGATGGGGCTATTTTATTGGTGGACGCCACTCAAGGTGTGCAAGCACAGACGGTTGCAAATTACCGTTTAGCTAAAGAAAACAACTTAAAAATTATTCCAGTAATCAATAAGATTGATCATCCTAATGCTGATGTTGAAGAAACTAAAATTCAATTGATGGAATTAGCTGACGTTGATGAAGACGAAATGTTATTAATATCAGCTAAAACTGGGATTGGTGTTGATTTGGTTCTAGAGGCTATTAAAGACCGTATTCCAAAACCAATCGGTGATATTGAAGCACCACTTAAAGCATTAGTTTTTGATTCACATTTTGATGCATTTAAAGGAATTGTGGCTTATATTCGTGTCTTTGATGGTGAATTTAAAGCTAATAATTTACTTCGATTTATGCAACAAACGACTGATTTCCAAGTAGTAGAAGCAGGTATTTTTAAACCTGACATGGTGGCTGTTGATAGTCTACATGCCGGGGATGTTGGCTATGTTATTACAGGGCTAAAAGATCCTCAACTAGTTAAAATTGGGGATACGTTAACTTCTCAAAGTAACCCGACACCAGAAGCACTTCCTGGATATAAAGAATCAGAATCAATGGTTTTTGCTGGATTTTATCCTAAAGATAATAACTATAAAGAATTAAAATCAGCTATTCAAAAATTAGCTTTAAATGACTCATCTTTCCATTATAAAGAAGAAAAGTCAGATGCTTTAGGACTAGGATTTAGATGTGGATTCTTAGGGATGTTACATTTAAGTATTATTCGTGAACGTCTCGAAAAAGAATACCAATTAGGGGTGTTAACAACGACGCCTAATGTTACGTACCACGTTATTTTGAAAAATGGTAAAGAAGTTGTTGTTGATAATCCTGTCCAATTCCCTAATTTTTCTGAAATTGATCATGTTGAAGAACCATTTTTAGATGTTCATATGACCGTGCCAGATGAACAAGTGGGCGATATCATGAAATTAGCTGAAAAACGTAAAGGTATTTTCCAAGATATGTCATACAATTCTGGTCAAACTGAATTGAATTATGCGTTACCAACGTCTGAAATTGCCTATGATTTCTTCAATCAATTAAAATCATTATCACATGGCTATGCAACAATGGAAACGCAATTTAAAGGATATCAAACAGCAGACGTTGTTAAAATGGACGTTTTAGTTAACTATGCAACAGTCGATGCACTAGGGTTTGTTGTGCATAGACAAGATGCTGTGGAAATTGGTCAGAAATTAGTTGAGCAATTGAAATATTCAATTCCACGTAAATTATTCCCAATGCCAGTACAAGCAGTTATCGAAAATAAAGCTATTTCGCGTGCAAATGTACCGCCTCTTCGTAAGAGCGCAACAACAAGTAGTGATAAAAAGAATGCTGCCAAACAAGATATGCTACGCCGTCAAAGCGCTAATAAACGATTGGGCTCTAAGGCTGAAATGGAATTACCACAAGAAGTATTTAATGCAATATTGGAAGTTAACAATGATAACTAGTCTTTAGAAAGAAGGATTACAATGGGAGTTTTAGAAGTTCGCCAACTTTCCCATCAATTTGCGGATAAGCAATTATATGAGGATGCTCATTTTGAATTAAACACTGAGGATCATATGGGTATCATTGGTCAAAATGGTGCTGGTAAAAGTACATTAATCAAAATTATTACTGGACAAGAATTACCTGATGAAGGCGAAATCAAATGGAAAAAAAGTGCGACAATTGGCTATTTAGATCAATATGCTGAAGTTGCGGAAGGCATTACGGTTATTGAGTTTTTGAAGACAGCATTTCAACGTTTATATGATATTAGTGAAAAACAAACGCAGGCCTATACGGATTATGCTGAAAATATGGACGAGAAGTTGTTGGAAAAAGCGGGTAGATATCAAGAAGAACTTGAGGCAAAAAATTTTTATGATATCGATACAGAAATTGACCGTGTTCGAACTGGTTTAGGATTAGATGCAATTGAAAAAGACCATCAAGTTAGTGAATTAAGTGGTGGTCAGAGATCTAAGATTATCTTAGCTAAATTATTATTGGAAAATCCTGAAGTTATTTTATTAGATGAACCAACTAATTATTTAGATACGGAACATATTGATTGGTTAACTGAGTATTTAAATCAATTTGAAGGCTGTTTCATGGTTATTTCTCATGATTTTGAATTTTTACAAAATGTCACGAATACAATTATTGATGTTGCATTCGGTAAAATCACAAAATATCGTGGGAATTTTAAATCAGCTATTAAGCAAAAAGAAGCTAAAAAAGAAGCGCAACTAAAAGCTTTCCAGAAACAACGCCTTCAAATTGAAAAAGATGAGGCTTATATTCGAAAGAATAAAGCTGGAACGCGTGCCACAATGGCTAAGTCTAGACAAAAAAGATTAGATAAAATTGAGCGTGTGACACCGCCAAGTGATACTGTAAAAGGTAAATTTGATTTTCCTTATCTAGATACTGGATCCGCATCAACGCTTGCCGTTAAAAATTTATCAGTTGGTTATAAAACGCCATTACTATCACCAGTAACTTTTTCATTATCACATCAAGAAAAAGTTGTCTTAAAGGGATTTAACGGAATTGGTAAATCAACAATGATTAAGTCAATTTTGAAGTTAATTCCAACGTTTGGTGGAACTGCTGAATTTTCTGATTCTGTTGTTGTTAATTATTTTGATCAAGATTTAATTTGGGATAATAAAGAAATGACACCTCTTCAAATTATTCAAGATGAATACCCTGAATTGGAACCTAAAACGATTCGTCGCCGATTGGCTAAATCAGGGATTAATGCTGCGAATACAATGAAACCTATTAATATTTTGAGTGGTGGGGAACAAATGAAAGTTAAGTTGAGTTTAGTTGAATTGAAACCAAGTAACTTTTTAATTTTGGATGAACCAACTAATCACTTGGATGATGATACAAAAGACGCGCTACAAAAGGCAGTCCGACGTTTTCCTGGAAATGTTTTATTGGTCAGTCATGAAGCACCATTTTATGAATCTTGGATTGATAAAGTGTTTGATGTTGAAGCAATAAGAATTCAAAAATAGTGATAATAGCCTTGGAAAGTAATTTTCTAAGGCTATTTATCTGCACAAAAAAAGCACCAACCGAAGTTGATGCTTTCCTGTTATGGTACTTACCGAAGTAAATAGATTGTATGAATTCCACAAAACAGTGACAATCAGACATACCTACAATGCGGTAGGTAAAAAATGCCCCATTTTCGAACTAATCACTAGCCGCCGCAGCGGAACAACCGAAGTTGTCTGATTTTACTCGACTCATCGCATAACTTAATCATAGCACAAAATTAATATTTCGTATAGTTCTATTTACCCCAAAGGAATTGGATAACAGCTTTATCAACCTGTAAATTTCTATGAAGTTTACTATGTTGTGCATCTTCACCAGTAATTTTAAGCTCGTCATACGATTTTACTTGGCCTTTTAATAGATAGTTCATTGAACGGGCAGAAGCAATGCTGACAGATGTATCAGAATTTGAGCCATCATTCACATCGCCATAAATAACAAAGACTTTTGCGGTTGATGGGAAATTTTTTCGTTTGCTATAGTAACTTTGGTAGTTTGCTGTTTTAATAGCAGGTTCGTCATTTTTCAAGAAGTAATTTTTATTGGCTTTTTCGTCCATTCCGAGGACCCCATTAATTGGACCAGCAATTGGAACAAATTTATTTAGGATAGGAGAAGATTTTTTTCTGACAGATTCAGCCCAGTACATTGCAGATGAGCCACCCATTGAATGTGTAACAAGATTGATTTTTTTAATATCGTATGATGCTTTTAAATAATCAGTTATCTTACCAATCCATCTGCCCTCTTCAGGAATTTGAGCATCACTACGCGCAAATATAACTTGAACAATTGGATTTTTTTCAGTATATTTCCATCTACCCGTATAAGTGACATCACCAGTTGAAGAGACGGTTGCTGTTAGAACTTTTTTTGCCTTACCAGATTTTTCTGCTGAGGCAATCATGTCGTTAGTTGAGTTAGCTGTACCGCCGTATCCATGAATGTATAAGGTTGGTGTTTGTGAAATACTTTTCTCTGTTTCTACCGATTTAGGTATACTGTTATGCAATAGTAAAAAGCCAATACCTAATCCTAAAATCAATAAGATGGTTATTAATATACCGTATTTTTTCATTAGTGGTTTCCTTTGCATAGTAAGTTATTTGCTTTCATTATAAGCTACCGGGTCTTGACGTTCAAATTTAAAGCAAGTTATGGTAAGCTATATGCGAAGATAACTAAGAAAGCTGAGGATGAGCAAATGTTCATAGTGAAATCAACTAGAGATATAAGTAGTCAAATATATAAGGATGCATTATCAATTAGAAAAACGGTTTTTGTTGGAGAACAGAATGTGCCAATGGAATTGGAAATTGAAAACGAATCAGAAGCTATTCATTTTGTGGGTTATAAAGATGAAGAACCTGTTGTGACAGCACGTGTACTTAGCGAAGACTCTGAAACGTGGCATGTCCAGCGAGTTGCAACATTGAAAGCGGCTCGTGGACAACATTTAGCAACAGATATCCTAACGTTTATTGAAGGATTTTCAACAGTCTACGGAATTAAATACTTAACCTTAGGTGCACAAGATCAAGCCCAAAATTTTTATTTGAAACTAGGATATGAGGTTGAAGGTGAAGGCTTTATGGACGCAGGAATTCCACATCACACAATGATAAAAACAATCGAAGGAGCCTAGATGGCAAAAGAAACTTTATTTTCAAAATTACTAACGGATGAACGATATACATTTGCGAGTGAACTTGGTAGTAAATATCATAAAGACGCTAGTCAAATTTTATTTACTTACTTGAAGTTAATGGCTGAGGGGACACAAAACCAGTCAAAATCATTACAGAAAAGTCTGCCAGAAATCGATAAAAAATTTCAAAAGTATTTAGAAAACTAGAGATAGAAGGTACTTACAGTGAATAATAATCCATTAGCCAATCTTATGAAGCAAGATAAGTTAATTGTCGGTATTAGTGAAATCAGTAAAATGACAGGTGTTTCAACACGACAGTTAAGATATTGGGAACAAAAAGGCTATATTGAAAGTATTTCAGATGAGAAGGCAAAGTCGCGAGAATATCGTTTAGATATGGTCATAAAAGTCAGTCTTATAAAAGAAGAGTTAGATGAAGGATACACATTGGTTGCGGCGATTGAACACGTTAACGGAAAAATGGATATTTTTAGACAATTTAAACACTTTTTGATTGATCGTGTTTCAGATGTTGGTAAACAAGGAAATAAAACAGTTTTTGATATGGGCTATTTTGATGACTCCAAAAAGCAGCGTTTATTTGCGGTAATAGATGAAAAAGGGACACGTTTTGAACTCAGAGATGTTTAATAAAAAGAATTATAAAATAAAATCATAAAAAGGTTGCAACCGTTTACATTTGTGTTATACTTAATTTGTAGCAAGGAAGGCTATCGAAATCCCTGAACAAAATAAAACTGAAGTCACTTTTTTAAACTCACTTAATGGTTTTTAAAAACGAAGTTAGTTGGACAATGTTTAGTACTGAAGATAGTTGAAAAATGTAACACAAGTTAATGACGTTGAGAGATGTCAAGCAAGGCGTATTAAAACGGTGCCGGTCTTGAGCATTAAAAAGCAAATCAAGACACATCAAGTTAGATGATGTTTACTCCGATGAATTTAGAATTTTGGTAGTGTGAACGTCGTGAGACGTCGAACAAGGTTTTAAAACGGTGCTAGTCTTGAGCGCTTAAAAGCAAATCAGGACACATCAATTAAGATGATGGTTTAAGTTTCCAATGTACGGCAAGTTAATGACGTTGAGAGATGTCAAGTAAGGCGTATTAAAACGGTGCCGGTCTTGAGCATTAAAAAGCAAATCAAGATATCGAATTTTGATGATTTAAGTTGTAGTAGAACGAATAATTGGATTTAGAGGTATTTGGTCTTGGAGAAACGTTTGAAATCGAATGGATAACAAATCGCTCAAAGGGCGTCGTTCGATAATATATGATTCAAAACATATAAAAGCGACTTCACAGAACTAAATAAGTATAAAGATATAGAGGCGAAATATATTAATAATCAAGTAAAATCGACTCTCGGTAACACGGGTTTCGGCTTTCCTTCTACAAAAAGATAGGATTCAAGACATTTCTTAAAACAAATGCTTGAATCCTATTTTAATGCAGTGAATTATGATTTTTAGCTTACATTTAGGTATTTTAAAATGAAAGGTTAGGTATTCCTAAAAAATAAGTTACAATTCAATCGTTATTCTGATATAATAAATCTATTATTAAGAAAATGGAAGTGAATTGATTAACTAATGACAAAAAATGAAAGATCGAATATGACACCTATGAAGGAAGATTATTTAAAAATTATTTTTGAATTAGGCGGTACGCAAAAGAAAATATCGAATAAACAGATTGCGCTTAGTCTGAACATTGCGGCCGGATCAGTTACAGAAATGGTCAATAAACTAGTTAAAGAAGAGTTAGTAGAACATACGCCATACGCAGGGATTTCGTTAACGAAACCTGGGATATTATTGGCAGAAGATTTAGTTCGTAAGCATCGTTTATGGGAATGCTTCTTAGTTTATAAATTAAATTATAAACTACAAGATGTTGACGGTGAATCAGAGTTACTTGAACATGTGACAAGTGAGTACTTGCTTGATCATTTGAGTGAATTCTTGGGTCATCCAACACACTGTCCTCATGGCGGTGTGATACCTGACAAAGAAGGTAACTATGAGGAAGATAGCCATCTCGTTTTAGAAGCAGTAGAAGATAACACTAAAGTTGTGATTGAACGATTCATTGATAATCATGATTTGTTAACTTATTTAGATGATTTAGAATTACACATTGGTGATAAATTAACAGTTGTTTCTCATGCGCCTTTTGAAGGTCCAGTTGAAATCAAATTAGAAAATACTGGTGAGGTTAGAAATATTAGTTATAAAGCCGCTCATTATATTTTTGTGAAGTAGGTATTATGATAACAAAAGAAATTTTTATTAAATAGCTAAAGACTGTTGATATCAAATAGATATCAGCAGTCTTTTTTTGGAAATATAGCAATATTTAATAACTGGTAAAATGATTTAAGGTTAGCCTAAACTTTTTGTTTACAATGTATAAAGTTTGAGTATAATAAGGAATTGAGAAGAAAAGAATTTAAAGGAGTGGTAAAAAATGTCGAAAGAAGTACAAGAACCAAAAATGACTACCACAACAAATAGTGCTAGTTTGGAAGAAGTAAATGGATCAGTAGAAGTTCCAAAAAGTGCCGGATTTTTACGAACTTTATGGGCTTTTAGTGGACCAGGTGCATTAGTCGCTGTTGGTTACATGGATCCAGGTAACTGGATTACATCAATTGTCGGTGGTGCACAATACCGTTACTTACTATTATCAGTCGTTATTTTCTCCGGACTTATCGCTATGTTAATGCAATATATGGCTGCTAAGTTAGGTGTCGTAACAAGAATGGATTTAGCACAAGCAATTCGTGATCATACTAATAAACCGGTTGGATTTTTATTATGGATCATGACAGAATTAGCAATTATGGCAACAGATATAGCCGAAGTAATTGGTGGAGCGATTGCTTTACAATTACTTTTTGGAATTCCATTAACAGTCGGCGTTATGATAACTATATTAGATGTTTTCTTACTATTATTATTAACAAAATTAGGATTTAGAACAATTGAAGCGATTGTTGCAACATTGATTGCATCAATTTTAATTATTTTCCTTTACTTAGTTGCCTTATCAAAACCAAGTTTAGCAGGTATCATGGGTGGTATTTTACCAAGAGCATCAATCGTTATGAACCATGATCAATTAACATTAGCTTTAGGTATTATTGGTGCAACAGTAATGCCTCATAACTTGTACCTTCACTCTTCAATTGCACAAACACGTCAGTACGATTCAACTGATGAAGAAGAAGTTGCAAAAGTTGTGCGCTTTACAACTTGGGATTCAAATATCCAATTATTTGGCGCAACAATTGTTAACAGTTTACTTTTACTTTTGGGGGCTGCTTTATTCTTTGGACATGCAGATCAATTACAAGCATTCGGTGATTTATACCGTGCATTAAGTGATAATACAATTGCCAAAGGGATTGCATCACCTGTACTTTCAACTTTATTTGCCGTAGCTTTACTGGCTTCTGGGCAAAATGCAACGATTACCGGAACCTTGACTGGTCAAATTATAATGGAAGGTTTCATACATTTAAAAATGCCATTATGGGCCCGTCGATTGGTTACACGTATCATAGCAGTTATCCCCGTTATGATTGCCGCAATCATTTGGGGTGGGACAGAAGGCGTATTAGATAATTTACTTGTTTATTCACAAGTGTTCTTATCAGTAGCCTTACCATTTACGATGATTCCATTAATCTGGTTTACATCTTCTAAAAAATATATGGGTGAACGATTCGTTAATCCACTTTGGGTATCAATTATTGGTTGGGCAGCCGCAATCGGGTTAACTATTTTAAATGTTCAATTAGTCTTCAATTTAGTCATTCAATTTTTCCAAGAAGTTTTATAAAATAAGGAGGAAATTCATATGAAAAAAAGTTTTGAGTTACCAAAGCATAAGAACATTCTTGTCGGCGTCGATAATTCGGCAGATGCCCAATTAGCATTCTTAGAAGCGGTTAGTCATGCTTTAGATGATGATTCTCTGCTGCATATTGTAACTGTTCTGGAGTCGGATGATTTGAATGTTTTTCAGGTATTAACAAAAGATACATTAGCTGAAAAACGTTTGAAGGTTGAAAAACAACTTCAAGAGTATAAACAAAGCGCATTAGATGCTGGTGTTAAGGAAGTACACATTGTTCTTGCTGAGGGTGAACCTGGTGAAACGATTGTCAAAGATGTTATTCCTGACGTTAAACCTGATTTAGTCGTTGTTGGATCAGCTATAACTAAAGGGATTGGTAAGTACTTAGGTAGCCAAGCATCATACGTGGCTAAGTATTCTCCCGTTTCAGTTATGGTTGTTCGTTAATAGAAAAAAGTTATACAAAATGGTTGAATCTTATAAAGATTTAACCATTTTTATTTGGAAAACGTTTACTTGTTTATTTATATATAAGGTTTATGTTATGCTTTTATGTATAACATAAATAGGAGCATGATGATGATATCAAATTATATTTCAATATTAAAAAACGAGTTTAAAGGTTATAATGCAACAAAATTAGCTAAAGATTTTATGGCAGGTTTAACGGTAGCTGCAGTTGCTATTCCGTTAGCCTTGGCATTTGGTGTCTCAAGTGGGGCAACAGCTGCTGCTGGGTTAATCACAGCCATTGTTGCTGGGATTTTGATAAGTACCTTATCTGGGGCATATTATCAAATATCAGGACCAACTGGAGCGATGGCCGCAGTATTAATGGGTGTTATTGCACAATATGGATTAAAAGGGGTTTTTATTGCTACATTGATTGCCGGAGTGATTTTATTGTTAGCCGGTATATTTAAATTAGGCGTTTTAACGACTTTTATTCCTGCCCCTGTTATTACAGGATTTACATCAGGAATTTCAATTATTATTGCTTTCGGGCAATTAGATAATTTTTTTGGTACGCATTCAAACGGAAGTAGTTTAATTGAAAAAATTGGTAGTTATCCTAGCTTAGGTTTTCAACCTAAGTTGGCAACGACTTTGATGGCAATTTTAGTTGTTATTGCACTTTTTATTTTTCCAAAAAAATGGAATAAAGTTATTCCTGCATCGTTGATTGCAATTATTGTTACTACGGCAATTACAATGATATTTAAATTAGATGTCGCAACAGTTGGCGAGATTCCAACAAGTGTTATCAGTGATGATAGATTACATTTAGGTGCATTAAATCTTCAAACAGTTAAAAATCTAATTATTCCTGGCGCAAGTATTGCTTTACTGGGAATGATTGAAAGTTTATTATGCGGGGCATCTGCTGGTCGCATGACAGGTAAAACCTTAGATAGTAATCAAGAATTAATCGCTCAAGGTATTGGAAATATGATTTTACCATTTTTTGGTGGTATTCCAGCAACGGCTGCGATTGCTAGAACGAGTGTAGCAATTAAATCAGGTGCACAGACGCGATTGACAGGCGTTTTCCATGCACTTGCGTTATTAGTTTCAATGCTTTTATTGGCACCAATCATGTCACAGATTCCTTTATCGGCATTAGCTGGCGTGTTAGTTGTGACTTCATGGCGGATGAACGAATGGTCAGCTATCAAGTATCTCTTTAAAAATAAATTTAAAAGTGCTTTAATTCTATTTTTCTTAACATTAATAAGTACCGTTATTTTTGATTTGAGTACGGCGATTATGGCCGGTGTTTTAGTCGGGATCGTTATTTTTGTGGCTAAGAGTTCTATTTTAGATGTTGTTGTTGAAGATGTTGATTTAAGCAAAGTCGAAACAACACAAGATAGATTAAAAGATGATTGGGCAGTTGTCTACATCACTGGACCACTATTTTTCATGTCTGCGGATCGATTAGATAAGGCACTACAGCCACTTCATGAACGAGATTTAGTTATCTTTTCATTGCGAGGCGTACCATCAATTGATAATACAGCAATGGCTGTTATTCAGGATTTCTATAGTGATGCTCAGACTAAAAATCATGAAGTGATTTTTTCTTCAGTTCAACCAAATGTAATGAGAATGTTTGAACGATCTGGCTTTAAAGATGTGGCTGGGGAAGAAGCCTTTTATTTCTCAGTTGATCGTGTTCTAAAGGAAATACTATAAGATGTACATTATTGACAAGGATATTTAGGCATGTTAAGATTCATTCAACTTAATAAATAAAAGTTAACACATAAGTAGTCATTTATCTGGGAGTCAGAAAGTTGGTGGTTGATGCGAACCAATCAGGATAAATTAACCAAATACGTTAACGTTATTTTAAACATCGGATAAATATCTAGAACCGTTATCATCTAGTGAGTGAGAATTTGGGTTCTCAATTAAACTGGGTGGTACCACGGCTAGAGTCGTCCCTGATACAATATTTAATATTGTATCAGGGACTTTTTTTGTCCAGAAAAGGAGTGTTAAAAATGAAAAATATAAATTGGGGTCAGTTTCGATATCAAACTTTTCATGATAAATACTAGAATCGACTAAAAAATAGGAGTGTTTACTAATGAAAAATAAATTATCGTTTACAGAAGCAGCAAGTGTTTTAGTAGTAATGTTGATTATTATGGGATTTGGTGTAATTAAGTTTGGGTTATCACCTCAAACACCAGTTATGTTAGTGATTGGGTTGTTAATTTTATGGGCTAGAATTCGTCATTTTTCATGGGATGAGATTCACGCGGGTATCAAGGATGGAATGAGTACAGGGTTAATTCCCATCTTTATTTTTATTTTGATTGGCTCATTGATTGCGACTTGGATTGCGGCAGGAATTATTCCAACCTTAATGATTTGGGGATTTAATCTGATTAGTGTTCAATTCTTTGTGCCTTCCGTTTTTATTGTCTGTGCTATTATCGGATTATCAATTGGGAGTGCCTTCACTTTAATTTCAACTGTGGGTATCGCACTATTCGGTATGGGGATGACGATGGGGGTTAATCCTGCACTAGTGGCAGGAGCAATTATTTCAGGTGCTATCTTTGGGGATAAAATGTCTCCCTTATCAGATTCAACGAACTTAGCAGCTGCCATTGGAGAATCTGATTTATTTAAACATATTAAAAATATGATGTGGACAACAATTCCTGCTTTTGTAGGATCTTTAATTTTATATTTCATTTTGGGAAGTGGTAGTATGGCAGCAAATATGGATAAAATCAATCATACGATTTCAATTTTATCTAGTCACTTTTCAATCACAGCTTGGGCGGCATTACCAATTATCTTAATGTTTGTCTGTGCCTGGTTAAAAATTCCAGCTATTCCAACGTTATTTATCAATATTGGTGTATCGTTAGTTATGTTATTTATTCAAAAACCATTTACGAGTTTACAAGATGTTGCGGCGTTGATTCAGTCAGGATTTGTTTCTAAAACTGGAGATGCAAATGTGGATATGCTGTTAACACGAGGTGGCGTTTCAAGTATGATGGGAACCGTGTCATTAATAATTTTAACTTTAACGTTAGGCGGCTTACTAATGAACTTCAATATTATTGAAGTCGTTATGGAACCTTTAGTTAAACGTTTAAATTCATCTGGTAAATTAATTACGGCAACTATTTTTGCTGGAATTGGAGTTAATTTATTTGTTGGAGAACAATACTTATCAGTTATTTTACCTGGAAAAGCGTTTAAACCCGCTTTTGATAAATCAAAATTAGATAATTTAGCCTTAAGTCGTGCACTTGAAGATGGCGGAACAGTGATTAATTACTTAATCCCTTGGGGTGTAGCTGGTGCGTTTGCAGCAAGCACGTTGGGAGTTCCAACGCTAGACTACTTACCATTTGCGTTCTTTAGCTTACTATCGCCTGTCTTTTCAATCATTAGTGGTTGGACGGGAATCGGGTTACGTGCAAAGAGAGCCTAATAAAAACGGGTCACAATGAATTTTATATTCGTTGTGACCCGTTTTTTTGTTATTTCTCATTCTTATTGAGTGTAATTAAGTACATTGTCATGAAGATGGCGATTAAAACCATGACTGTCCCAAAAAGTGGCGTCATACCTAATCCGAGATTAGAAACAACTTGTCCACCAATTAAAGAGCCTAACGTAATGCCAATATTGAAAGCAGAAATATTTAGCGACGATGCTAAAGTAATATCTTTAGGGGTATATTTTTCAGCTAATTGAACAACGTATAGTTGTAATCCTGGAACATTCATAAAGGCGAATAGTCCTAAGGCCATAACGGTTAATAAACCTAGAATTGACATTTTAGCAGTAAAGAAAAGGATAAATAAGACGACTGCAAGTCCGATAAACATTTTTAATAATGCTTGGAGCGGATTATGGTTTGCTAAACGGCCGCCAATCGTATTTCCAAGGGCAACCATCAATCCGTAGACGATTAAAATGATAACAACAGCACTTTCACTGTAACCCATTGAAGTTTCTAAGAGTGGCGTAATATACGTATAAACAACGAATGTCCCACCGTAACCTAAGGCGGTTAATGATAACGTAATCAATAGATATTTGTTCTTAAGGACACGGATAAAACCATGCGCATCAGATTTTCCAGGAATTGGTAAACCATTTGGTACGAGGAAAAAGTTGGCGATTAAACCAATTAGTCCAATGATACTAATAAAAATAAATGATCCATGCCAACTAGTATGTTGACCAATAAATGTACCTAAAGGAACACCGGTTACAGTTGCAACGGTTAAACCAGTAAACATGACTGAAATAGCACTAGCACGTTTTGAAGGTTCAACAACATCAGCCGCAATAACGGAAGCGATTGTCATGAATATACCGTGAGACAATGCAGAAATAATTCGACCAATTAATAAAATTGAAAAAGTTGGTGCAAATGCTGCAACTAAATTACCAACGATAAATAACGCCATGATACTTAAGAGTAATTTTTTTCGATCAAATTGGCCAGTTAAAATAGTTAGAACGGGTGCACCTATTGTGACACCGAATGCATATAATGAAACGCTAAGTCCTGCCTGACTTAATGAAATACCAAAATCTTTGACTAATAAGGGGATGAGCCCAACGCTAATAAATTCTGTTGATCCGATTGCGAAAGCACTAATAGCCAATGCTAAGAGTGTTAGGGATGGTGATATTTTTGGTTTTTCCATAAGTTTGTAAAGCCTCCTTGATTTTTGTTGGAATAATGCTACAATTTATGATTATACGTGTACGCAACAATAAGACAATAACGTACTAAAAAGTGCTATAGGAACTTTTTAGTGCCTATAGGAGGAAGAATGGAAGATAAAACATATAATATTGGTGTTGAAGCGACTTTAGAAGTCATTGGCGGAAAATGGAAAACAATTATTTTATGCCATTTACGTGGTGGAAAAAGAAGAACTAGTGAGCTGAAACGTGCAATTCCGAAAATAACCCAAAAAATGTTAACGCAACAATTACGTGAATTGGAAGCCGATGGGATTATCTCTAGACATATCTATGAACAGGTACCACCAAAAGTAGATTATCAATTGACTGAATATGGTGAGTCTTTGAGTACTATATTAAATAAATTGTGTGTTTGGGGCGAAAAACATGTTGATCGGTTAAATGAGCAAGACCAACATGTTGTTTTAATGAATCGAGATAAAGTGTCATAACTGTCATTATTGATTGCTATTCGAGAAATGTAGCTGGCAGTTACTGTTGTTCATATGTTATGGCATAATCTGGTAATTGCTGTATAATAATCATTTACAGTTATTTATAAAAATTATTGAAAGAAAGTATGAGAATTAAATGTTAGCAAACTTATATGGACCATTTTTTGATCTAAACAATTGGAAAACAGTTGTCGAATCAAGTAGTGATTGGATAATTATCCTATCATTAGCAGTAATCGAATGCTTATTATCAGTGGATAACGCAATTGTATTAGCTGCACAAACACAAAAATTACCAAGTAAAAAAGAACAAGAAAAAGCATTATTTTACGGATTATGGGGTGCATATATTTTCCGGTTCATCATTATTGGAATTGGAACATTTTTAATTGATTTCTGGGAAATTAAAGTAATTGGCGCTGGGTATCTTATTTACCTATCAGCCCATTATTTCTTTTCAAAAATTAAAACGCCAAAACCTAAATCAGAGAAAAAAAGTAATGGACGAAAAGGTCCATTCTCATTGTTTTGGTCAGTTGTTATTTCAATTGAGATGATGGATATTGTTTTTTCAATTGATTCTGTCTTAGCATCGTTAGCAATTTCGACAAATCCAGTCATTGTTTTAATCGGTGGGATGTTTGGAATTTTAGCCATGCGTGGGATTGCGACATTGATTATGAAGTTGATGAAGGTTGTTCCGGAGTTAGAATCAATGGCTTACTTGCTAATCGCATTAATTGCGGTGAAGTTATTCCTTTCTATCCCTCAAATTGGTATCGAAGTTTCAGCAGTACTTTTTGCTGGAATTGTTTTTGGGGCTATTATATTAACGACTTTAATTCATATGTATAATATTCAGAATAAAAAATAACGAAACGAAGGCGATAAAATGGTCACAAAAGTAACAGATAAAACGCTCGCGGAACATACAGATTCCGGATTAACAATTGTTGATTTATGGGCTCCTTGGTGTGGTCCATGTCGTATGATGGAACCTGTTATTGATGAATTAGAACAAGAATTCAAAGATGATATGCAATTTGTAAAGTTGAATATTGATGAAAATAAAGAAACAGCATTGGAATATGATGTCATGAGTATTCCGAGTTTTCTATTATTTAAAGATGGCAAAGCAATTGAAAAAGTTGTTGGTTATCATGATAAGAGTAAATTTTCAAAGTATTTAAGTGAAAAAGTTGCTCAAAATAAAGCAGTATAAATAAAATCCCACTACAAATTTTGTAGTGGGATTTTATTTTAGGCTTAACTATTATTAATGGCAGTCGTAACCTTAAAGGTGCATACTAAAGAAAATTATAAAAGGAGATTATTATGAAAAAAATTGGGTTTATTGGAACGGGCGTTATGGGCTCAGCAATTGTTAGTTATTTATTGAAAGCGAACTATGAAGTAACCGTGTTTAATCGAACCAAATCAAAGACAGATGACTTAGTTAGCCAAGGGGCAATATGGGCTGATTCGCCACAATTGGTTGCGGCTAAAAGTGATATTATCTTCTCGATGGTTGGTTTTCCTGCAGATGTAGAAGCAATATATTTTGAAGAAAATGGTATTTTTGCTGGTGCTAAAAAAGGCGCAATTGTAGTTGATATGACAACAAGTACACCAACACTAGCGAAAAAAATTGGTGATTACGCGGAAACTCATGAGTTGTTTGCGTTAGATGCACCTGTTTCTGGTGGTGATATTGGTGCAAAGAATGCGAAGCTAACAATTATGGTTGGTGGACACAGTGATGTATATGAACAAGTGAAACCTATTTTTGAAAAGATGGGAACAACAATTGCCTTGTTTGGTGGTTATGGATCAGGCCAACATGTAAAAATGGCTAATCAAATTATGATTGCTGGAACAATGACCGGAATGACTGAGCTGTTAGTTTACGCTAAGGCAGCAAACTTAGACTTGGAAAGTGTCATTAAAACAGTTGGCGGGGGAAGTGCAGCAAATTGGAGTTTAGACAATTATGCGCCCCGAGTTTTAAGTGATGACTATACACCAGGATTCTTTGCAAAACATTTTCTTAAAGATTTGCGTATTGCATTAGACGAAGCAGAAAAAATGAATATTAATCTACCCGCAACAAAAGAAGCTAAAGTACTATATGAAAAATTAGTTGATGAAGATGGATTAGGTAATGACGGTACACAAGCATTAGTTAAATTGTGGTGGAAATAAATAAGTCGATACAACTAATAAATAAGACCATTTCAATATGAGATAGTCTTATTTATTTTTGATGATTTTAACCAGCCAATTTGTAATAAGTAATAAAAACAGCATCAAAATAGTAATTAGACCAATAGATAAGGCAAATTTTGATAGTAGAGTCATCATTAAAGTCTGGTGATTAAATAGAGTTAAGAAATAATAAAAGATAATGATTAAAAGTGCTAATAAACTGAATCCAAGACCAAATCCTTTTCTATCTGCTGAGCTTAAATCAAAACCACCAATTGTAATAGATGTTGTGATTAACAACCACAGGATAAGTCTTAATGACCAAGATTGAAATAACGAGGTGAATAGGTTAAATAACGATTGAGTATTAAATGCTTGGTTAACTAGCATTGTTGATAGTAGATTAAAAGAGTGAGGTAGCAGTAGAATAAAAAGGCCAATAATTACGATTGAACAGCCAATGATGGGCGCAATACCGGCCATTGCTTGTCCAATTTTACCACGCATATTTTTAGGTGAGCTATAACGAACGAATCCAAGTGAGTTATCACCAATTTCGGGATGTGGACGTTTAATTAATTTAACTTCAATGGCGTGAAATCCAAATAAAAAAGCCATTATAGCATGACTTGCTTCATGGATAATAATACCCAATGAACCCAAGTATAATTGTTGATTTAATGATAATTGTTTTTTTGTATTACTGTTCACAGCTGTTAGTAAAAAAGCAGCTACAAGAAGTGGTATAACACTAAGAAAAATCAATGTTATTAGCGTATAAATGGTTTGCATCCTTAAGACCTCCTTCGTGATTAAAATATTAGCACGATTCTTAATATTTAGAAACAAAAAAGAGACTGCTGGGAAGGCAGTCTCTAGGGAGTAAGTTGTAGAGCTAATAAATTAGCTCTCTCTCTCATTACTTTGGAGGAGAAATGAAAAAGTATAAAGGTTAGTTATTTATGTTGTTTTGGGATAAGTTCAATATACAACATGAACCTTAAAATAACCTTAACATTAAGAAAAAATTTAAAAATAATCAAAAGTTTTTTTGGAATGCGCTTTCAATTACATTATATGTCCTTTATAATATTGGTATAGACCTTAATAATATTTAGGAGGAATAATAATGGGAAAATTAGGTATTTCAATTTATCCAGAACGATCAAATTATAATGATGATACAGCATATTTAGATTTGGCATGTAAATACGGGTATAAAAGAGTCTTTACGAGTTTACTCCAAGTGACAGATGGTAAAGATAAGGTATTATCAGAATTTAAAAAGACAGTTGCTTACGCAAATAAACTTGGTATGGAAGTAATGGTTGATATCAATCCTGATTTATTTGAACAACTAAATATTAGTTATCAAGATTTAAAATTCTTTGACGATATGGGTGCATATGGTGTTCGATTAGATTTAGGATTTACAGGTGCAGAAGAAGCAGCAATGACACGCAATCCATATGACTTAAAAATAGAAATAAATATGAGTTCTGGGACTAACTATGTGGATAACATTATGAGTTATTCACCAAAAAGAGAGAACTTATTAGGTTCACATAATTTTTATCCACATGAATACACAGGATTAGAGTATAACTTTTTTGTAGCTTGCAGTGAGAAATTTAAAAAATACAATTTAAATACGGCAGCTTTTGTTAATGCTAAGTCAGCTACTTTTGGACCTTGGCCAACTGCTGATGGACTATGTACATTAGAGGATCATCGACATTTAGATATTGCCACACAAGTTAAACATATGGTGATGACAGATTTAATTGATGATGTGATTATCGCAAACGCGTACGCTTCAGAAAATGAATTAAAAGCAGCATCAGAAGCATTCAACGCCAATTATCCGACGATTAAAATTGAAACGGCAGATGATATTACTGAGGTTGAAAAAGTAGTATTATTTGATAATATTCATAGTTACCGCGGAGATCGTTCAGCGTATCTTTTACGTTCGACAATGACACGGGTTGTGTATAAAGATAAAGAATTTCCTGCACATAATACAAAATTAATTAAGCGTGGTGACGTCTTAATTGATAATGAAGGTTATGGACAATATAAAGGTGAAACACAAATTGCTTTAAAAGAAATGAAAAATGATGGTCGTGTAAATATTGTTGGGCATATTATAGATGATGAATTATTCTTACTCGATTTTTTGAAACCATGGAGTCAATTTAAACTAAGCCAAGATTAGCCTAAATGGATCACTAGATAATTTCTAGTGGTCCATTTTAATTTGGTATTAACTAGATAATTCGGTAAAATGAAGTAGTAAATGTAAAATTGATAAGAAGGTCATAAAATGAATTATATAATTGTTGCATTGTTTGCTTTTTTTGGTGGAATAAGTCGGTACTTACTTGGTTTAACGATTATTCAACCAAATGGATTCCCACTGGGGACATTAATGATTAATGTCGTAGGGTGCTTTATTTTGGCGTTCTTAGTTCAGTATATTGAAACAACCGAAAAAGTCCCAGATTGGTTAACTTTGGGGATAAAAACAGGTTTTATAGGTGCTTTTACAACGTTTTCAACATATAGTTTGGAAGCTGTAAAGTTAATAGAGACGCAACAATGGGGCTATGCACTCATCTATGTGTTAGTAACGATTATAGGTGGACTTTCCATGACATTACTTGGTTATTCATTAGGCAATCGGATTGGAGATTGGCGAATGGAGAGTGAACGTTCATGATGACACTATTAGTTGGGATTGGCGCTGCAATCGGTGCTATGTTAAGATATGGGATAACAAATTTAAGTAATCGATATCTAACTGATCAATTTCCAGTTGGAACGTTATTAATTAATCTGATAGGTAGTTTTATTTTAGGTCTTTTAACAGGAATTAATTTATCTAGTCCGATGTTAGTCTTACTTGGTACTGGAACAATGGGTGGTTTTACAACCTTTTCAACGTATAACTTTGAATTGGTTAAATTAATTAAAAGCCAAAAAATATCGTTATTCATGATTTATTTATTAGCTAGTTATATTGTTGGTGGCTTGATGACACTGTTAGGATTAGTTATTGGTCGCCAAATGGTTAGTTAAATTAAAGTATTCGAGCATAATGTGTGATAGGATAGTAAAAATAGGGATGTGAAATAATGAAAATTGCTGTATTAACGGATAGTTCAGCTTATCTTACAGATGAGATTGTTGAACAATTAGATATTAAAGTAGTAAATAACCCAGTATTATTTGGAAATCATGTCTATCATGAAAATGCCGATTTAACGGCAACTCAATTTTATCAATTATTAAAAACAGAAGATGTTTTACCAACAACTTCCCAGGTATCGATGGGTGAAATGGAAGAAAAATTTAAGGCACTTGCTGCTGAAGGCTATACAGATGTTATTTGTATCCATTTATCATCAGGTATTAGTGGATTAGTTGGTAATCTTGAAGCTTTCGCATCATCTGTTTCGGCCATCAATGTGCATGTTTTTGATTCGAAAATTGATTGCGCGGGGATGGGTAACATGGTTCAATTGGCTGCCACATTAGCTAATAAAGATAAAAACGTTATGGAAATACTTGAAAAGTTAGCCGAATTAAGAGAAACAACACGGGTTCTTTTTGTTGTTGATGATTTAAATCATTTAATGAGGACCGGTCGTTTATCAAATCATTCAGGTTTTGTTGGAAACATATTGAAAATTAAACCGATTTTAACTTTTGATAAAGAAGGTAAAATCGTTGCTATTGGTAAAGAACGCAAAATGAAAAATGCCTATTCTGAAATTAAAGCTCAATTCTCAGAAGCAACACGTTCACTTGATTATCCAGTTCAAATTAATTTAATTGATGCGAATAATCCGGAACTTCAAGCTGAATGGGGACAAGACTTGAGAACTAGTTTTCCTAAAATGAAATTTGAATCGGGTTATATTGGACCACTTGTCGGTGTTCACACAGGTGAAAAATGTTTAGGATTAATCTGGTCGAGAGATTGGAAAAGTCTAATAGATTAAATAAAGAAAACGGTTTTATTATGAATTATTATTCATAATAAAACTTTTTTTTGTATAACAAACGAAAATGTTCTGATAATATTCAAAAATAATTCATAATTATTAGCTATGCTTATTCTTATCAAATAATTTAAGAGAATATGGAGGTAATAAATATGAATTTTTTTAAACGTGCTTTATTAAATCTTAAAGCAAAAAAAGGACGATCTTTTTTACTTGTATTAGTTATGTCAGCTATTATGTTATTCGTTTTAGCAGGATTAATTATTCAAAATGCAGCAACAACTGCGGCAAATGATGCGAAGAAGAGTGCGGGTGCAACGGTGACATTATCAGCTAATCGAGATAAAGCTTTTAGCGAGATGAAAACTTCAAGCTCAAAAACCACTAAACCATCATTAAACTTAGCTGGGGTAACAGTCGCAACAGCTAAAAAAGTTGGTGCATTAAGCAATGTGAAGAGTTACAGTATCACCACTTCAACTACAGCTAATGCTTCTTCATTTGATGCCATTAAAACAACATCGACCTCAAGTCAAAGTGGTGGGATGGGCGGCAAGAAAATGGCAACTTCTGCAACAACGGGTGATATTTCTATTTCCGGTGTAAGTTCAACGGCTAGTGCACTAAATACTAGTGGTGCCAAAATTACAAAAGGTCGTGGTTTAAATTCGAGTGATTTAAATACTAAAAACGTTGTGATTGAATCAGAACTTGCTTCTACTAACCATATTTCTGTGGGCAATACAATTACAATGAAATCAACTGGTGGTACGAAGTATAAAGTTGAAGTTGTCGGTATTTATAAAGCTAGTTCAACTAGTTCTACAAGTATGGGTGGGCCAGGAGCTACTGATCCATCAAATACTATTTATACAGCTTACACATTTGCGAATACTTTAAAAGGTAGTAAGTATAAAGATACGGCCGATTCAGTTGTGTATACATTAAGTGATCCAGCCAAGTCAGAAACTTTCACAAAAGCAGCTAAGAAATTAATTAACACATCTAAATTTTCAATGTCAACAAACGATAGTACTTATCAATCAATGCTGACACCATTGAATAATGTTAAGAGTTTTGCCCAAAAAATTGTTCTATTAGTCGCAGTTGCAGGAACTATCATTCTTGCCTTAATTGTTATTTTAATGATTAGAGAACGTCGCTATGAAATTGGTGTCCTCCTATCATTAGGTGAAAAACGTTGGAAAGTTATTGCACAATTCTTTGTTGAAATGTTTATGGTTCTACTCGTGTCATTAGTTGTTGCCGGAATTGGTGGGAAATTCGTTGGTAATGCAGTAGGTGATCAATTGATAAGCCAACAAACAACGACATCTACAACAGCTACAACTTCAAATGATATGCAAGGTGGAGGCGGTGCGCCAAGTGGTACTAAAGGTGGACAATTTGGTGGAACAGATCCAAGTGGTATACCAGGGCAGTCAGCGACAACTAAATCTGAGAAATTAAAGAATCTAAGCACAACTGTAAGTATCAAAGATTTGGCAGAATTAGGTGGTATGGGTCTGGCAATTATCTTTATCTCGATTATGTTAGCATCGTTAGGTATTTTACGACTTGAACCCAAGAAAATTCTGATTTCATAAATAATAGAAAGGAGTGATTAAATGATTGAAATTAAAGATGTCGCGTATTGGTATGAAAATAAGGATAACCCCTTATTTGAAAAGGTTAATTTAACTTTTGAAAGAAGTAAATCATATGCAATTGTCGGTAGTAGTGGCTCAGGAAAAACAACATTTCTCTCACTAATTGCTGGTTTAGATAAACCAAAATCTGGAGAAATTATATATGAAGGTGAGGCAATCAATAAAATCGGATTAACTCATTATCGAAATAAAGATGTCTCGATTATCTTCCAATCCTATAATTTATTTACTTATATGTCAGCGTTGGAAAACTTAATGACTGCGATGGACATTACCGGAGCAACACATGCTGGTGATAAACAATATGCCTTTGATATGTTGAAAAAAGTTGGTATTGATGAGGATATGGCTAAGAAGAACGTTCAACATCTTTCTGGTGGGCAACAACAGCGAGTCGCTGTTGTCAGAACGATGTGTTGTGACGCACGATTAGTCGTAGCTGATGAACCGACCGGTAATTTGGATGAAGTTAATACGAAAGAAATTATTGAATTACTTCAAGATTTAGCTAAATCACAAGATAAATGTGTCATCATTGTAACGCATGAACCAGATGTTGCTAAAATGTGTGATACGCAATATGTATTGAAGGACCGTGAGTTTCAAGTTATAGAGTAAGAAATAGCCATATGTATAAGGAAAACTTATACATATGGCTATTTTAGTTGATTGATATTTAATTTATCGTAGTTGCTTCTTATCATTAAAAAATTGTTTATATGAAAGATAACAAACACTAATTGATGAGATACTTGTTGCTGAAAGTAACATGAAAGTGACCATGATTTGGTATTTAATCGCAAAGACAGGATCAACACCGGCGAAGATTAACCCAGACATCATTCCAGGTAAACTAACGATACCAACCGTTTTAGCTGAATCAATAGTAGGCGACATCCCTGTTTTGATACTTTCACGGATAATAGGGTATGCTGCTTGTTTGAGATCTGCACCGAGTGCTAGTTTTTCTAAAATCTGTTGGCGTTGATCACGGAAATTACTGTTAAGGTTACGGTAACAAAGACCAATCGCAACCATTGAATTACTAGCAATCATACCAGTAATTGGAATAATTTGTGAAGGAATAAATTTAAGCGTTCCAGCTAGTAGTAAAAGGCCAAGTGTAACGGACGTACTACAAAAAATGGCAATGAACGAAATACGAAAACTATGTGGAATTCCTGCGCTTTTTTTATGTGCACTATACGCAGCGTTAAAGAAAACAATGAACATCATAACTAAAGTTAGAATAATATTATTAATATTAAAGACGTACTTTAAAATGTATCCGACGATGACTAATTGGATAATTGCACGAATGACACTATAAATAATATCTTTTGCTAGGCCTAATTTTTCTTTATATACAATTCCTAGTGAGACAAGTACTAATGAAAAAGCGAAAACGAGAGAAAGATTATTAACGGCTAAATTATGCATGTCTAACCTCCGTTATTTTTCCGGCCTCGATATTAATTAATTGATCAGCCAGTTTTATTTCATTATCATCATGAGTAACAGCGATAATAGTGATTTTATTTGAGTCATTTAAACGATTAATTAATGCGTGTATAATGTTTTTACTTTCTGAATCTAAAGCACTTGTGATTTCATCAAGCAGTAAGATTTTGGGTAAAAAGATTAAATTACGAATTAAGGCAACACGTTGCTTCTCGCCACCAGATAGTTCATTTATTGATTTCTGAAGATAACTGCTGGGTAAGCCTACGGATTCTAATTCAGAAATGGCACGAGATTCATCGAAGTCTTGCTTACGAACGATATAAGGAAACTCCAGATTGTCTTTAACGGTTTCGCCGAATAAAACGGGGGTTTGGAAGCAATAAGAAACAATCCGACGATATTCGATTGGGTCATAACTGTCAATTGATTTTTCATTGAACTTAATATCACCAGATGTTCTTGAAATTAAACCAGCGATTAATTTCAAAACGGTACTTTTACCGCTTCCAGATGGACCGGTGATTGTTAAAAAGTCTCCAGGGTTTACTTGAAAAGAGATGTGGTTCAAGATTGATTGGTTACTAAGTTCTAGTGAAATATCTTGTAAATCAATAATAGGTTGCATAGTAGGACCGCCTTTCTGATATAACTCATTTTCAGATTACCATGTTTAGCTGTGGGAATAAAGAAAAGTATTTTAGAGAATCTAAGCATATAGATTTAAAAACCTAATAGTAGTAAAAAAGCTAACATCGCTTAGATGTTAGCTTAGTAAATCTATTTCTGATAACTAATTAATTCGATTATATGCTGATCTGGATCTGAAATTGTAATCGATTGTGCATTTTTAACATCTTGCTTTTCAATCGGGCCAGAGATAATAGTCACAAAATAATTTTTCAAGTGATTTTCCATAGCGGTCATTGAATCACTAACGACGAAACTAAGTGTCATTGGAATAACATTAGTTGATGGCTCAAAAATAATTTTTTGATGGCCAAAATGAACAGTAGGTAACTCACTATTTTCAATCATAGTCATATCAAAAACTTCATGATAAAAACGTAAACTTCTTTGGACATCAGTTACGGGAATTGTGATTGCTTCAAAACGTTTAACTTTCATAAAATAAGAAACCTTCTTTTTATTGTTTTTTAATTTGTTTATTAAAGAAACTGAATAGGAATACAGTACTGATGACGACAATGATTAATTCTGTGACGGGTAAAGCAACCCAAACACCAGTTAAGTTGAAGAAGTGGGCAAAAATAAATAATAAGCCTAGTAGTAAGACATAACCGCGCAAGATAGCTAGAATAAGTGCATGTTTGGGTTCGCCAATCGCTGAGAAAAACATGCTAAACACAACATTAAGGGATGATCCAAATAAGCTTAAGAAGTAGATTGGAATGCCTATTTCAGCATAATGGATTAACTCTTGGTTGTTACTATTATTGAATAATGCAATAATAGGATCTTTTTCAAAGGTCAATGTAAGGTATAAAATTGTGCCAATAATAAAACTAACAATTAACCCAAAACGTAATATTTGCTTAACTTCTGGCCAATTCCGAATTCCAAATTCTCGACTGAGTAAAGGCTGAATTCCTTGGGCAACACCATTAAAAAGTGATAAAGCGACTAAGACGATGTTTGCGATAATTCCATAGGCTGCGACAGCTGTATTTCCCGCTAAACTTAAAATGACAAGGTTGAAAGCAAAAATGCTGACACCTGTACTCATTTCAGTTAGAAAGACAGGGAACCCGAATTGAACAACTTTTTTTATTGTCTTAAAGTGAATAGACGTTCGTTGGAGCGTTAAAAGACGTCCTTCCTTTTTACGATGGAAGGTTAATATAGCTAAAGCAACAATTGGAGAAACAGCAGTTGCCATTGCAGCACCACCCATACCAAGATGTAATGGGTACATAAAAATATAATCAAAAATGATATTGAATAAACTAGATACTAACATGGCAACCATCGATAAATGTGGATTATTATCGTTTCGAATGAAACTTAAAACGAGATAATTACAAGCAAAGAATGGTGCAGCTAGCAAAATATAAGTTAGGTATTCAGCAGCTAATTTGTAAGTTCCTGCGTTTGCACCTAAAAAATAGAGTAAAGGTTTCATGAATAAAAAGCCTAAGACTGAGAAAGCTAGGCCGAAAATAATCCCAACAATTAAAACCTGTGTGAAAATTTTTTGACTCGCTTTTTGATCCTTAATCTTTAAAATAGAAAATAAAGTTGCACCACCAATTCCGAGTAACAACCCGACGCCATTTAATAAATTAAAGAGGGGTAATACAATATTTAAAGCCGCTAAACCAGTTGTTCCAACCGCATTAGCAATGAAATATGTATCTGCCAGAAGATACACAGATAAACCTAAAGTACTTAAAACGTTCCGTGTGACGTAACCTGAAAGTTCACGACGGATAGAAACCGTTTGATTATTCATTTTGAGCTCCTTATCGGTACCTATTTTTTATAATCTTATAATAATGGACAATAAAAAATAGGTACCAACATCCTTCATTAAAAAATGGCCTCTTGGATGTGATAACTATTATTTTTGTAAAACCCGGCGATTTTACACTGTTTTGACTGTCTTTATTCTAGCAACTATTATTCAAAATAGCTAGGACAAACAACTAAATAATAGTCAAAGTAGCTGACTAATCCATTTGATAAAAAGTCGATAGAGGCTTATCTTATGTTATAATTGTAAAGGATACTTAATGGACAGCGACTAGAAAGAAGGGTTTAACAGTGGCAACAACATTGCGATTAGCACCACTATTTACTAATCATATGGTTATGCAACAAGATCAGACAACACGTTTTTTTGGTTATGCAGAACCCAATCAAGAAGTAACTGTAACGATTTCAATGGGCGGTAGCGAAGATACAATTGAAACAGGAATTGCTGATGATACAGGATACTTTTTAATTGAAAGTATCTCATTTTTAGCACCTACAATTGTGACCGTTCTAGTTAAATCAGGAACAGATAAAATAATTTTACGCGACGTACAATTTGGAGATGTATTCTTGATTGCTGGACAATCAAATGCTAACTTCAAAATGGCTAAAGATGATGAATTTGATCATAATAAAACAATGCCAATGATGAATTTACGTTTTATCAATATACCTGAAAAGCAATCAACAGAAGAAAATCCATGGCAAATTGTTGATGAAGAAAATATTGGTAACGTTACAGCATTAGGCTATTATATGGCTAAGAAGGTTCGTCAATATGATGAATACACACCAATTGGCCTTGTATTATGTGCTAAAAATGGGACTTCAGCTGCAAGTTGGGTATCAGAAAGTACACTAATAAATAACGAGACTTTAAAAGCAGCTTATGTTGATACTAAAATTCCAAGTTTAGAAGAATCCGATAATTTATACGATACGATGTTATCACAAGTGGGTCCTTACCGATTTAAATTGTTAACTTGGTATCAAGGTGAACGAGATGCAGGAATAGATACAAAACATTATGGGTTACTTTTGAAAAAATTAATCCGTGAATGGCGCAAAACGCTTAAACAAAATAAATTACCAACTTATATTATTCAGTTACCACAATATAATCATAAGATAGCTAATTCATGGGCTGAAATTCGCGATGCACAACAAAAGTTTGCAGCAACAGAAAATCGGGTTTACTTAGTTACAGCTATGGATGAAGATTCAGCTAACGAGATTCATCCAAGTAGTAAAAGACAATTAGGTTATCGTGTAATCGAATTATATTCTAATTTTGGTAAATTCGATGAAATGCAAACAAGTCCACAATTATCTGAAATTTCAGCTGATGTAAAACAAATGCGTCTTAACTTTTCAAATTGTGAACAACTTGAAACAACAAATGATATTGATTTAAAATGGATCATGCCAGGGGATGTTTTAAAACCTGCAGTGATTGATTTAGGTACAAATGATATCAAGATTCGATTAGAAGAAGAATCAATTGGCTTACAGTATGCATATGCAAATGTAACTTCTGCCGGCTTATGGAACGAAAACCATATTCCAGTTAGTCCTTTTAAAATCTACTTTGATTAATCTTAATAAGTTCTAAATAAAGCAGCCTTACAATTTAAAATTGCAAGGCTGCTTTATTTTAGTTAGTCAATCAAAAAGGCAACTGACTGATATGGAGCTAACGTCATAGCTGTTTCTAATTTGATATCGGTTGGATAATTATTGATGACAGTTGATATTTCCCCGGTAAATGCAGGTAAAGTAATCGTTGTCGTTGTACCATAGAAATTATTTAAAACAATTAAACGTTGATTTTTTAGTATTCTTTGGTAAGCAAAAACTTGAGTATCGTCCATTAAAAGAGGTTGATAATCACCAACAGAGACAATTGGCAGAGTCTTACGTAATTTAATTAGTTGTTGATAGTAATTAAATATTTCGCCGCGTACTAATTCATTTTGAACGTTGACGATAGACTGATTCATTGGCATCAACCATGGTTTTTCAGCTGAGAACCCTGCATACTCAGAGTTATTCCATTGCATGGGAGTACGACTATTATCACGAGATTTTGCTTGAATAATGTCTAAGGCTTCAGTTTCACTGAGTCCTTTCGCTAATAATGTTGGGTAAATGTTTTTGGTTTCAATATCATTATAATCAGATAAATGCTGATATTGAGGATCGCTCATCCCAATTTCTTCTCCCATATAAATAAAAGGCGTTCCACGTAATAAATGAATAGTTGTCGCTAGCATTTCGGCAGATTTTTCACGAAAATGGACGGGATCACCAAAACGATTAATAGCACGAGGCTGATCATGATTATTCCAAAATAAAGCGTTCCAACCATGACCAGCTGTCATACCTAATTGCCAATCATTTAGAATGTTTTTTAAACTCATAAAGTCAAAAGGCATCGTCGTCCATTTATTTCCATGGGTATAGTCAACTTTTAAATGGTGGAAGGTAAAGACCATTGATAACTCGTTGTTTTTGCCTAACGTGTATTCAATACAATTATCGATTGAAGTAGAAGACATTTCACCAACGGTCACAGCATCAGGGTCTTGACCAAAACTAGATTCGTTAAGTTCTTGTAGATATTGATGAACTATTTTTTTATCTGTATACATAAGTCTACTATCAGTACCATAAGGTGCATCAAGTAAATTGACATCTTTACCGATGACATTGATAACGTCGAATCGGAAACCTTTAACACCTTTGTTGCGCCAAAAATTAACAATCTTGGCCATTTCTTTTCGAACTGCTGGATTATGCCAATCTAAGTCTGCTTGAGTTGGGTCGTAGAGATGAAGGTAGTACTTACCCGTATTTCCGAAAGCTTCCCATGCAGGACCACCAAATTTAGAATCCCAATTAGTTGGAAGCGAGCTATCTGGTTTTGCTCCACGAATATAATAGTAAGCCATATATTTTGGATCACCTTTTAGCGCTTTTTGGAACCATTCATGTTCAGTTGATGTATGGTTAAAAACCATATCCATCATGACATCGATGCCTACAGATTTTAGCTTGGTAACAAGTTCATCAAAATCAGCCATAGTACCAAACTTAGGATCAATATGATAATAATCTGAGATATCATAGCCATTATCATTTTGTGGTGATATGAAAAAAGGATTAAACCAAATCATATCAATATTGAGTTGTTTTAAATAAGGTATTTTAGCGATAATCCCTTGTAAATCGCCCAGGCCATCATTGTTACTATCATAAAATGATTTTGGGTAAATTTGATAAATAATTTTATCTTCAAATGTCATCGTTATTCTCCTATTAGTTATATTTTCTTCGTCCGTCGTGCAAAATCAACAAAACTAAAACGATCTGAGCGGTGAATAGCTTCGGTAATCTGAAATAAACGACTATCTTGTAAATAGGTTTCACTTCTTATGACAACAACAGATTCTGTTTTTGGAATGTTTAATAATTTTTGGATAGTTGTATCTGCTGGTTCAACTGTAATTTTTTTAATAGCATAACTGATTTCTAAGCCTAATTTATTTTCAAAATAATCATAAAGCGAATTTTGGGCAACTGCTAAAGGTATCTCAGGTACGATATCTGAAAGTATGTAGTCACGATCAATAACACTGGGTTCATTTTTAACAAGTCGTAGACGTTCAATAAATGTCGCTTTATCGCCAACAACAGACTTAGGTGCAAAACTCTCTATAGGAATAGTTGTGACAAGTAACTGTCTAACTTGTGTTTCCGAATTCATTTGAAGAGACTTATTCAGTTCCTCATATGAAGTAATACCTGAGACGGGAAAAGCGAATCGTTGAATATCTAAAACAAGCGATCCTTTGCCTCGAATTTTTTGAATATAGCCATTGGTTAGTAAATTTTGGAGAGCCTTTCGAATTGTTTCGCGAGAAGTACCGTATAAATGGCTCAATTGAATTTCACTAGGTAGGAATGTTCCTGATGCGTAAATATTATGTGTGATTTTAGTGACAAGATCTTGATAAATACCTAAATGTTTATTTTGGTTCGTCATAATAGTCACCTCCAATGATAAGGTTATTTTAACATAAACATTCTAGTCTATACAAGTATATATAAATGTTAATTTAAAAGAAAAGAAAGCGTTGACATCCTGTATAGACAGGTTTATTATAAGGATAACTTGAAAACGCTTAATCGCTGTAAGCGAATCTAGTTAAATAAATTAAAAAAAATGGGGGAGAGAACAATGTCGATTTTTAAAAGAAAACAAAAGGTAAATGATGATAAGTTTTACGCACCAGCAACTGGGGAGTTAATTGATTTAGAAAATGTGAGCGATTCTGTTTTTGCTCAAAAATTAATGGGTGATGGCTTCGGATTTAAACCAACCGCAGGGGAAATTTATAGTCCAGTATCTGGAACTATAACATTGGTTGCATCAACAAAACATGCTATCGGATTCACGATGGATAATGGACTTGAAATTTTATTACACATGGGTGTTGATACGGTTGATTTAAAAGGTGCACCATTTGATATTAATATTAAAAAAGGTGCTCGTGTTCATGGTGGTGAATTACTTGGGACTATGGATTTAACACAAGTTTCTGAAGCACAATTAGACAATGTTTTAATGGTAGTAATTACAAATACACAAGATAAATTAGACAAATTAACATTATCGGAACCACAACCTTTTGAAGGTGGCACGGAAGTGGGATCTGGTACTGCAAAAGGGGAGGAATAGTTATGGCAAAAGATTACACACAATTAGCTACAGACATTATCAAACAAGTCGGTGGTAAAGAGAATATTAAGAGTTTAATCCATTGTATTACGCGGTTACGATTTTACTTAGTTGATGAAAGTAAAGCAGACGATGAAGTGATTAAAAATTTAACAGGTGTAATTGATGTTCGTCATGCTGTTGGACAATATCAAGTTGTTATTGGACCAGCTGTTACTGATGTCTATGATGCAGTTATTGCACAATTAGGAACATCATACGCAGGTGGCGAGGTCGATGCTGCCGATGATGCACCAGCTGAGGAAAAACCAACAACATTCCGTGGAAAATTGAATGCTGGATTTAATACTTTGATTGGTGTTATCACAGGTTCTATGATGCCAGTAATTGGATTATTGGCTGCTAGTGGTATTTTAAAAGGATTACTTCAAATGGCTGTCGATTTTCGTTGGACAGAAGCCACATCACAGACTTACATTTTCTTATCAGCCATGGGAGATTCAGCATTCTATTTCTTACCTATTATTGTTGGATTCACAGCTGCACAGAAGTTAAAATCTGATCCAATTATTATGGCTATTGTTGGTGGTGTCTTGGTATATCCTTCACTTTTTGGTATTGCAACAGGAACAAAAGTGTTTGGACAACTTTTGGGGATGTCATTAAATACTAACTTATTTGGGATTCCAATTCATATGGTTAACTATACTTACAGTATTTTCCCAATTATTGCTGGAGCATGGTTAGCACATTATGTTGAAAAAGGACTCAAAAAAGTTATTCCACAAGTTTTACGAATGATTTTTGTACCATTGTTAGAAGTTATGATCGTTTCGGCCGCTATTATCATTATTGTTGGACCTATTATTACGTTAATTAGTACAGGTATTTCTATTATTTTAAACACAATTTTAACAGCAAACTACCCAATTGCAGGTTTTGTTATTGGTGGATTATATCAATGTTTAGTTATCTTTGGTTTACATTGGGCAGTTGTTCCTTTAATCGCAAACGATATTGCTTCAAAAGGCTACAGCTACTTAAATGCAATTGTTTCAATTACAATGGTAGCTCAAGGTGCTGCTGTAATGGCAGTTATGATTAAATCAAAAATGGCTAACATTAAAGAATTATCTGGTGGTGCAGTTATTGCAGCATTCAGTGGTATTACAGAACCAGCTATTTATGGGATTACCTTAAAATATGGGCGTGTCTTCTTAGCAGCTAATATTGGTGGTGCAGTTGGTGGATTAGTAGCCGGACTATTAAACGTTAATATGTACGGATTTACTGGTTCATTAATCGGATTCCCTTCATTCTTTACACCTTTAAAGTTTGGTGGAGGAATGAGTAACGAAATTAACTTTTGGATTGCATCAATTGTTACAATAATCGTAGCATTTGGTTGTACTTGGGTCTTTGGATTTAAAGATTCCGATGTACTTGCTGAAAAAGAAGTTAACCGTCGTAAAACAATTGGTAAAGATGCATAGAATTGTAAATTAACTAAAATGTTTATGTGATTATATAAAAATGTCAAAGGGATATTTATCTCTTTGACATTTTTTTTGTAACAGATAAATTATTTGACTATCTAAGTTTACAAGTGTAAACTAAAAATATAAATTAATGGAGGCGGTATAAATGGATCACAAAGATATGAAAGAAATGGATCACATGAATATGAATCATAAGGATATGAAAAATATGGACCACATGAGTATGGATCACATGGATATGGAAGGAATGGACCACGATCAAATGAACATGGGTGGGCACATGATGCATATGGGAAATCTAAAATTGAAATTCTGGATTTCTTTAGTTTTAGCAATTCCTATTGTTTTAATGACACCTATGATGGGGATTAACTTACCCTTACAGTTTACTTTCCCTGGATCTGATTGGGTTGTAGCACTTATTGGTACTGGATTATTTTTCTATGGCGGTAAAACATTTTTAGATAGTGCAAAGATGGAGCTTGCAGATAAAAAGCCAGCAATGATGACCTTAATCGCAATGGGTATTAGTGTGGCATACTTGTATAGCTTATATGCTGTTGTGATGAATAATCTTGTAGATCCAAGTCATCATGTTATGGATTTCTTCTGGGAGTTAGCAACGTTAATTGTCATTATGTTGTTAGGTCATTGGATTGAAATGAACGCTGTTATGTCAGCAGGAGATGCTGTTCAAAAATTAGCACAACTCTTACCTAAACAAGCACATATCGTTAGAGAAAATAAAAAAATTGAAGATGTTGATTTAACAAATGTTCATGTTGGAGATATTCTGTTAGTTAAAGGAAATGAAACGATTCCAGCTGATGGAACAATTATTTCTGGTAAAACAAGCGTCGATGAAGCTATGATAACTGGTGAATCGAAACAAGTTGAAAAAGTAGTAGATGATGAAGTCGTTGGTGGATCAGTTAATGGTAATGGAGAAATCCAAATGACTGTAACGGGAACTGGTGAAACAGGTTACTTAGCTCAAGTTGTTAAATTAGTCACAAAAGCGCAGTCAGAAAAATCAGATACGGAAACGTTAGCTGATAAAGTTGCGGGATATTTATTTTATGCTGCCATGACTGTTGGTATTTTAGCATTCATTGTATGGTTAATTACAGGGACATTTAGTCAGGCATTATCAATTCTTGTAACTGTTCTAGTGATTGCTTGTCCACATGCTTTAGGTTTAGCCATTCCATTAGTTGTTGCGAGAAGTACTTCTTTATCAGCTAAAAATGGCTTATTAATCAAAAATAGAAATGCGCTAGAAGTTGCACACACAATTGACACATTACTTGTTGATAAAACAGGAACTTTAACTGAAGGTCATTTCGTGGTAACCGGATATAAAACATTTACTGATCAGTTTTCTGAATCAGAAATTATCGGATTGATGGCGTCGTTAGAACGTGGATCGACACATCCTTTGGGTAAAGGAATCATTCAAAAAGCAGAAGATTTAAAAATTGAGATTCCAACTGCAAGTGAAACACAACAAATTAATGGTGTTGGATTAGAAGGACATATTAACGATGATGCATTCAAAATTGTTTCTGAAGCTTATGTTAATAAACAACAGTTATTAACGGATGAAATGGCTTCTGACAACGAAGGAGATTCAATTAGTTATTTAATTCAAAATGAAAAAGTGATTGGGTATGTTGCTCAAGGGGATCAAATTAAACCAGAATCATTTGGTTTAGTCGAAAAATTAGAAAAAATGAATATCAAAGTGATTATGTTAACTGGTGATAATCAACAAGCTGCTGATAAAGTTGGTGCAAAACTAGGTATTGTAGATGTTCGTGCTAACTTAATGCCTGAAGATAAGGCTAAAATTGTTAGTCAGTTAGAGGGCGAAGGACATAACGTTATCATGGTTGGTGACGGTATTAATGATGCGCCTAGTTTAGCAAGTGCAACAATAGGGATGGCAATTGGTTCAGGTACGGATGTTGCTGTCGACTCTGCAGACGTTATATTAGTTAAAAGTAATCCGATGGATATCATAAAATTTTTGAAATTAAGTCGAAACACAAGATTGAAAATGATTCAAAATCTTTGGTGGGGTGCAGGTTATAATATTATTGCATTACCATTGGCTGCCGGCGTTTTAGCACCAATTGGCTTTATTTTAAGTCCATTAGTGGGTGCAGTTGTGATGTCGTTAAGTACAATTGTTGTTGCAATTAATGCAATGATGTTACACGATTAAGAGATAAAAAAATACCACCGTTGATAGTAGTTATCAATGGTGGTATTTTTTAATTTAATCTTTAAAATTGTCGTTTTCAACATCTGATAAGAAGGTACTTAAATGATCAAAGTAAACAGGAGCGTTATCGATCATATGATGATGACCACCCTCAGGAGTTGTTTCAAGACGAGCATGTGGAATTGTTTCTGACATTCTTTTAGCTGTTGCTAAAGGCATTGTTTCATGTTCGCCAAATGTGATTAATGTTGGGACAGTAATATTTTTAATGCGGTCACGAGTAGACCAGTCTTTTAATTTACCAGTCACAACGAATTCATTGTTACCTTGGAAGTAATTATAAACGGGTTCAGCCATTGTGCTTACTAAATGAGAAATTTGGGCTGGCTTTTTACGATCAACATAGCCGTCATTTAAAATATCGACATAACCTTGGTAACGGTCATTATCAAGATCGTTATTTTTTTCACATTCTTGCATGTAGGCAAGCGCATCAGCATCCAATTCTTTAGCACGAATAGCATTAACGTTTGCTAAATATTCGTTAATATCATCAGTCATACTTGAGATAATAGCACCTTTTAAATGGTCACCATATTTTAAGGCGTATTCTTGAACAAGAGCACCACCCCATGATTGACCAATTAGGTAGAAGTTATCTAAACCTAATTTAATACGGACTTCTTCAACTTCATCAATGAAGTAATCAATATTAAGAAATTTATCAACATTTTCTTGTTTAGTAAAATCTGGTTGATCAGAATACCATGAACCGAGTTGGTCATACATTGAAACCTGAACGCCAAGAGGTGCTAATTTTTCAGCAAAATTTTCGTAATATTCATGTGTACCACCAGGCCCACCATGTAGACAAAGTAGTTGGATATCACCTTGTCCTTCAGTATGAGTCCAGAGATGATAACCATTATCTAACGTAATAATTTTCGTTCCGTATGCCATATTAATCCACCTAATTTCTTAAGAATAGATTAATCATAGCACTTTTATGATTATTTACCAGAATGAAAGTGAGGATGGTATTTTTTTAAGAGTGTTAGTTGCATATTTTAGTGAGTTAGCTTAAAGTTATGTTAACTAATAAAATTAAAAGGTTAACGGTGTAAAATGAAAACTAAAGACAGTATTCTAAAAATATTAGCTGGACAACAAGATACTATTATTTCGGGAGAACTATTGGCTGAAAAACTTGGCGTTTCGAGAACTGCTATTTGGATGGCTATTAAGAGTTTACAAGAGCAGGGTTTTGACATTAAGACGATTCCACAAAAAGGATATAGTCTAAATGATGGTAATCAGTTGAACGCACAACTAATTCAATCTTATTTAACAACTGACATGATGCAAATTGAATTATTTGATGAAGTGACATCTACCAATGTATTGGCGAAAGAGCGTTCAAGCCAGCCCGATATACAGGGTCCACTGTTAATAGTGGCCAATAGTCAAACAGCAGGATATGGTCGATTTGGTCGAACATTTGAATCACCAGAAGAGACTGGGATTTATATCAGTTATTTATTGAGAATTGATCAACCTATCAAAGATGTTGGTCAGCTAACGACAGCAACTGCCATGGCGGTTAGTTATGCTTTAGAAAATAAATTGAAAATTCAACCACAAATAAAGTGGGTGAATGATATTTATTATCAAAATAAAAAAGTCTGCGGGATTTTAACGGAGGCTGTCACAGATTTTGAAACGCAGCAAGTGACAAGCTTAGTTATAGGGATTGGGCTAGATTTTAAAACAGACCTTAAAAAATTATCTCCAGAGTTACAAGATAAAGTGGGTTCATTAATTGATGAATCGAATAATGTCACACGGAATGAGTTGATTGCTGAAATTACCAATCAATTTATCCAAATCTATCAGAATTACCAAAATGGTGACTTCATGAATGATTATCGTAAACGGTCACTAGTTATTGGACAGACAGTTACTTTAAAAAGTGGTCATCAAGAAATTATTGGTACAGTTGAAACAATTAAAGATGATGGACAGTTGGTATTGAGAGATAAAAATGGGCAAATAACGACTTATATGGCTGGTGAAATTACAAAGGTGAATGTGGAAGGCTTAACAAATGGGACAAAATAAACAGTTAAAACAATTAATTATAGCAGCAGAGTTAGCAGCCGTTTTGGGTGTTTTATCCCAGTTAACCATTCCATTGGGGCCAATCCCGTTAACGTTACAAACCATTTTTATCGGATTATTATCGAGTTTGAGACCGGTTCAAGAAGGATTAAAAGCGGTGGGCATTTATCTCCTATTAGGATTAATAGGAATCCCAGTTTTTGCTGGATTTCATTCGGGACTTTTTTCTTTAATTGGACCAACAGGTGGTTATTTATTTGGTTTTTTAGCCTATATTATCTTAACGGGGCTGTTTTTAAAATGGTATGGTAATGGTCGTTGGCAGTTGTACATGGGGAATTTATTAGGTGCTAGTGTGCAATTAGTTTTAGGAGCAATCTGGTTAATGGTTTACCAACAAACCTCGATGCAACAAGCATTTTTAATAGGTATTTTACCATTTTTGATTGTTGGATTTATTAAAGTTATTTTTGTGTGCGAATTGTCTCATTACTTAATACGTAGATATTGATAAATAAAAAAAGAAAATCATCAATAATTTTTTTGATGATTTTCTTTTTTATTTAGAATAATGATACTGTACTAACAGATTGATAAGGAATTTTAAGACGCGAATTAGCTAAGTTAATAGTATAACTATCTGAATCGTTATTTCGTAAAGTCATCCCAAAATCTGTTGCGTAAATGATTAATTCAATCTGATGACCTTCCTTAATGTGATAGGCAGTTGGTTGTAAATCAAAATCTACTGTGTTGAAAGTTCCTGGAAGGACAGAATCATTTTGATAACGATTTGTCCTATTTTGTAAATTGATATGACCTTTGGAAATCATTTTCCAAGGAGTTTTTGTGGGATTTTTAGTAAATTCAACCAAATCATCTTCACGCCAATGAAATCCCATATCTAAAGATTTTCGTTTGAGAATGGATGGCACGGGGGTGAGTCTATTTTCTTCACCATAATCGATAAGCATGCAACTAATGAGCCCTTTTGTTTGTAGTGCTGCAACAGACAATTTTATGTGAGCAGAACCGGAAATAAACAGCGGTTCTGTTAATGGTTCTGAGATTAATTGGATTCTATTTTTAGCCATTTCTGTTTCTTTAGTTGAAACTAAAGCTTGATTCCAAAGATGATTATCTCTGACGTAGTTGTTAAAAAGGTCAGTTGGTAAGTTATCTTTGAAAGTAGCAAATTGGTGAGCATCTGATGTGACTGATTGTGTTAATTTATTTTGTTGGAAATGATAGGATTGGGTAGGAGAATCCGGGTCTGCCCAATCATCATAAGTGTGCCACGTTTCAGCTTCTAGGTTATCTTGTATGGTGACATTGGGAATAAGTGTCTCAGCACCATTTTCGATATTATAAAGTTGATTTGATAACCATAAATTCATCATATCAGTGAAATCTAATGAGCGAAAGTTATTGATATAGATATGTTTACCTTGGTGTAAGAATAATTTTTTAACAATAGGTAAAGGACGTAATGCTTGCCAAAGTTGTTCAACTTGGCGAGGTTTGACGTTCCAATCATTTAAACCATGGACCATAACAATATTTGCTTTGATATTTTTAGTTTGGTTTAAATAATTACGTTCATCCCAAAATTTATTGTAATTACCAGATGCACGGTCTTGTCCTATAGATAATCGATTCATAACTTTGTCAAAGTAGTCTTGAATATTAGCGTAGTCGGCGGCATCTTTTTGGCGACTTAAACAAAGCGCAGCTAAAACATCTGCATCTTCACCTTGGCAAGCTTCAGGCGCGACGACTAGTCCATTTTCACGATAATAATCATACCAACTTGAAATAGCGGCTTCAGAAATGATTGTTTTTAAGCCGGATACACCAGTTGTTGCAGCTGCAGTAGCAAGCGTACCAAGGTAAGATTTACCAGTCATAGCAACGTTACCATTACTCCAAGTGGCTTTAATTGATCGATTATCGAGTTTATTTGTGAATGCTTGCCGATGTCCCGTTAGCCATTCAATAATGGCGACGGTTGATACCGTTTCTTCAACACTCCCACAAGTACGAATACCATCTGATTCTCGAGTACCAATACCAGCTGCATAGACGATTGCAAATCCTCTAGCTAGCATGTAATCGTTGAATGTATACGAAGATTCACGGCTAAAGGTTTGCTCAGTTTCTGTTGATTCTGAGAGGATTGATCGTGGTTCGGGTAAGTTGGATTTCTGATAGTTATAGGTGATATCAGATTCAGTTAATTCAGTAACTGGTTTTTCGGTAAGCGGGATATCAACGTTGCGCATTAATTCAGAATCATCATTTGTGCCTTGATTGTAAGGACTTGCTGTATAAAGAATAGGTACTTTTAGTCCGGATGTAACTAGTGGTCTTAAAATTTCTGTTTTTAATAAATCACGTTGACCATCTTGGTCAGTATCTAATGGGGCTTCAACGTAGACGACTTCACGAATCAGTTTAGTTGTATCAAAAACAGGTTGCGCTTTTCCATTGAAAAATAAAGGTTTCGCATCTTTATAAAATGAAACAAAGTACCCTTTATTTGCTAGTGTATCTGTGAAGACTTGGCCATTTTTGGTATGTGTTGTCAGTAAGAGATACCATGCGGACCAAAAATCATTAACGGATTCAATAATTTCAATAGAAGGTAACTGAATTTTAGCCATTGCCGTAAATGGGTCATCAATTTTGAAATCGACATCGACTTCAAATTCTAGTAACTGTAATGCAACATTATAAAAGATAACAGGTGTTAATTCCTTTTTTGTAGTAAAAAATTCATAAACAGAAATGGATTCTGTCGCTAATAAGGACATCATTTTTTGTTGTTTCGCACCGATTGTTTGATAGTCGATGAGAATTTTATTGAGTAATTGTTCAAATAAATGTGTAGGATTGGTTTCGGAGGCTATATACAAATTAATAGCTTTAAGTTCTTTTATTTGTGTCTCAAAAGTAGGTGTATAGTTAGCAAATTGATTATTTTTCATAAGTCAAAAACTTCCTTTCAGAATTGAGTAAGACACTGGGTTAAGTATAGCTTAAATGTAAAGTTGGTTGAAATGATACGTCTTTATTGACAAAAAATAAGTAACTAGGTAAAGTTAATCACATTAAGGTAACTAAAAAAGGAGAGTGTCTAAAGTGAGAAGGAAAATTGCGGTAGTTTTAAGTATCATGTTTATAGGGGTGCTAGCTGCTTGTTCAAAAACAGCGACGAAAGACGATAACATATTAAAAGTGGCTGTAACTGATCAATTAGGCACTTTAGATTCTACTAAATACAGTGATACATTTAGTGTTGAAGCAATACAAAACGTTTATGAAGGATTGTATACGTATAATCAAAAAAATAAACCAGTGTTAGCTGCAGCAAAAAGTGTGACGGTTAACAAAGCAAAAACAGTTTACACCTATAAATTAAGAGCTGAGAACTGGTCAAATGGGACTCCTGTTACAGCAAATGACTTTGTTTACGCTTGGCAAAAACTAGCAAATCCTAAAACAGCATCACCTAATTCACAACGAATTGATATTATTAAAAATGGGTTTGCTATCCGAAATGGCAAGATGGCCGTTGATAAGTTAGGTGTTAAAGCGCTGAATAAAACAACATTAGAAGTTACTCTGGCACAACCAATTAGCTATTTACCAGAAGTATTAACGGGTGCACCATTTGTACCTCAAAATGAAGCTTACGTTAAAAAACAAGGTAGTCAATATGCAACGGATTCACAACATATGATTGTGAATGGTCCTTATAAATTAACTGATTGGGAAGGAACTAATAACAAATGGTCATATGTTAAAAATACCAGTTATTGGAACGCTAAATCAGTTAAGTTAGCTAAAGTTGACGTTCAAGTTGTTAAAGATGGTGCAACTGCTGGCAAGTTATATCAAACAGGGAAGATTGATTTCTCAATGTTAGCAAATGATTATGTTAAACAATATAAGAATGAAAAAGGGTTCGCAACACGTAAAACACCAATGATTGGTTATTTAGGTTTTAATACTAAGCGTGAGGCAACTGGTAATAAACATATTCGTAAAGCAATTGCGCTAGGATTTAATAAAAAATTATTAGCTAGCAAAATTCTTAATGATGGTTCATCTGCATTAAATGGAATCGTCCCAGCTAAATTTGTGTCAAATCCGATTAATGGGGAAGATTACCGTAAAGAAGCAGGAGACTTGCTTGCTTTTAATAAAAAAGAAGCTAAAGCAGAATGGGAAAAAGGACTTAAAGAGATCGGTAAGAAGGACTTAACAATTGAAATATTGGGTTCTGATACGCCAGAAGCTAAACAAGTGATTGAATACTTGCAAGCGCAGTTAGAGAGTAACTTACCTGGATTAAAAATTAACGCACGTAATATTCCAATTAAATCGCGATTAGCAGCAACAACGGCTTACCAATTTGATATCGTTTATGGGACATGGACACCAGATTATGCTGATCCAATTAACTTTATTAATGATGGTGGCGCTTATCATTTAAATACCGATTACAAAAATGCACAATATTTAAAAGATATCGATCAGTCTAAAAATGAATTTGCAACAAATCCAACGAAACGTTGGAATAGCTTGATTGATGCTGAAAAGCAATTGGTCGAAGAAGATGCTTATACAGTACCTGTTTTCCAAGGTGCAATGGCCTACTTATTGAACCCAGATGCATCCGGATTACACATTAACCCATATGGAACGACATTATTTTATCGTGACATGTCTATTAAGTAGATAATAGTTAGCTGTTTCAAAGCTTTATAAAGTTAAAATAAGATAGATTAAAGTCTGGCCTTTGGTCGGACTTTTTTTGTTGTAAAATGTTAAACTGGTGGAAGTGTATTAATAATAAATGAGGTGTGAACCCATGAAAAAGTTACTTCAGAAGAACATTATTTTAATTCTAACGATTATTATCGGTGGCATACTCGTAATAGGTGTTAAATTTGATCAAGCACTGTATTCAGATACGATTGTTAAAATAACACAGGTTAAGGATGAAAAAACTGAAAAAGTAACAGATGAATTTGAAAATAAAGATACACAGACTAAACAAAAATTATTTGGAACTGTGATGAATGGTAAGTATAAAGGGCAAAAAATAAGACTACCAAATACATATTCTTCATCTCGCGCAAATGATCAAAAATACCAGAAAAATGATCAAGTATTTGTAACGATTAATCCTCATAAAAGTGGATTAACTGGTATTATTGATGGGTTCAAACGAGATGTCGTCGTGGCCATATTAATTTGGATTGCCGTTAGTATGCTGGTAGGATTTATGCAGTTTAGTGGCATGATTGCTGTATTAAGTATCGTCTTAAATATGATTATTTTCTTTTTAGCCATTAAATTTGAAATATTCGTTAATATTACGAACTTCTTTTGGATTTTCGCAGGTATTGCTCTAATATTTGCAGTACTGACCTTGAGTTTGGTAATTGGCTTTAATCGACAGATGCTGGTCACGTTATTGGCAACTTTGACGGGAACTAGTTTATCGTTAATCATTAGTGTCATTATTTTAAAACTGACAAATGATCAAGGGATGCATTACGAAGCTCTATCTTATGCAACGCAAGCGCCAAAGGAACTATTCCTTGCTGCCACACTACTAGGTTCTCTAGGGGCTGTCATGGATGAATCGACAGATATCGTTGCAACACTATTTCAATTAAAAAAAGAACAACCAACTATTTCATCGAAAGAACTTTTTAAATCTGGACGTGAGGTTGGACAATCGATTATGGGACCATTAATTAACGTCTTATTCTTAATTTTTATTGCTGACATTTTCCCACTTGCCGTTTTGTACTTTAGAACGACCAATACAATTGGCTATACTTTTTCATGGACCATGGCTTTAGGAGTTGTCCAAACATTAATCAGCGGTATTGGGATTGTCATTGCGATACCTGTCGCAAGTTTTTTTGCAAGTCGATTAATCAAAGGGGATGACACATTATGATTACAATTGGTTGGTTAAGTGCCATTTTATTTGTCTTAATGGTCATTGTTGGAGGAATGAATGGTGTTCGTTCATTTTTAAGCTTATTTTTTAATTTTATCATGTTATTTTTTACGATTATTTTAATTACGGGAGGATTTCCGCCGGTAGCAGTGACCCTAATTAATGGCATTATTATTTTAGCTATTACGATTTTTCTTGGTGATGATAATGTGCAAGTTACTGAAACTGCTTTTTATGCTTCGTTAATTGTTCTGGTTATTCTCGTTCTTTTGATTATTCCAGTTGAACATTTTGCTGCAGTTCAAGGTTTTGGTGCAGAAGATAGTGAAGAAATAGAAGCATTTTCGTTATTAGTAGGCGCTAATTTTATGCAAATAGCGATTTCAACAGCTATTTTTAGTACTTTAGGCGCAATTGCTGAAGGTGCGATTGCAATTTCGGCTGGCTTAAATGAGATTATTGAACAAACACCAACAATTGATTTAAAAAAGTTATACGCAGCTGGTATTAGTATTGGTAAACATATTATTGGAACAACGTTTAATACACTATTTTTTGGTTTCTTTGGTGGCTTTTTAGCGCTATTTATTTTATTAGTACAGACGCATGCTACATTCGCAGATATTATAAATGATAAAATTTTTGTTGCAGAATTAATAATGATTTTATTTTCTATTATAGGTGTTATTCTAGCGGTTCCAATTACAGCATGGGTTTTAATTCAAAAATTAAAAATAAAAAAATAATTGAAATGAGTTTATGGTTATGTGTATAATTAAGAGATACTAATATAGGGGGATTTAAAATTGAATTATAAAAATTATATTGCTGAATTTATCGGCACATTTTTCTTGGTATTATTTGGTACAGGGGCAGTTACGTTAGGTAACGGTAGCCCACTTGTTATTGCACTTGCATTTGGTTTAGCTATTACATTGATGGTTTATGCTATTGGACCTGTTTCAGGTGCACACATCAATCCTGCTGTTTCATTAGCAATGTACATCAACAAGCGCATGTCATTGACTGATATGGTTGCTTACTGGGTTAGTCAAATCTTAGGTGCGATTGTAGCATCTAGCGTGGTTAAGATGATTATTTCATCAATGACAGATACATCAAAAGTTGCTGATGGTTTTGGTTCAAATAGTTATGCAACAATTCCTGGTGGTATGGCATTTTTCGTTGAAGCCTTATTCGCATTCTTATTCATCTTTATTATTTTGATGGTTACGAGTGAAAAATTTGGTAACAGTAATATTGCTGGCTTTGTGATTGGTTTAACATTAACAGTACTTATCTTTGTTGGTTTACCACTTACAGGGGTTTCAGTTAACCCTGCTCGTAGTATTGGACCTGCACTTTATGCCGGTGGCGATGCACTTTCACAACTTTGGGTATTTATTCTTGCACCATTAGTTGGTGGTGCTATTGCAGCATTCGCAGCAAAATATATTTTTAACAGTGAAGAAGCTTAATTTAATTAAGTGAATCATAAGCAGTGAATTCCGAGAGGGAATTTGCTGCTTTTTATTTTTAATGTATGTTATGGTTAATATAGATAGTGACAAGTGAGAGGAGAAATAATGGCATTTTTAGGAACGATTTGTTTAGTATTAGTGGCAACATCAATTGCGGGTCATGTCAGCACACGAATTGGTGTTCCTAGTGTTATCGGGCAATTATTAGTTGGTGTTTTACTTGGACCAGCAATGTTGAATTGGGTCCATTCAGATCATTTATTTGCGATGTTCGCAGAAATTGGTGTGATTATTTTAATGTTTATGGCGGGATTAGAAAGTGATTTAGATCTACTTAAAAAGTATTTAAAACCGGCCTTATCAGTTGCGACTTTAGGTGTTGTCTTCCCTATCTTAGTTGTCTATTACTTTGGTCGAATTTATAATTTTGGATTTGAATCGGCTTTATTTTTAGGTGTTATCTTTGCGGCAACGTCAGTTAGTATTTCCGTCGAAGTCTTGAAAGAATTAAAACGATTAGATTCAAAAGAAGGTGCAACAATCCTAGGTGCGGCCGTTGTGGATGATATCTTAGCTGTTGTTATTTTAAGTGTATTAGTTAGTGTATTTGGTAATATTACAAGTACCGGTGATAGCGCACAAGCTAACATTTGGATTGGCTTCTTATTAGAATTTGTTTACTTCATTGGTATTTTAATCCTATTCAAGTGGGTGGCGCCTTTCTTGATGAGATTAAGTGAACGATTATTAGTTGGCTCATCGATTACGATTATGTCACTGGTTATCTGTCTAGGTATGGCCTACTTAGCTGACTTAGTGGGGTTAAGTGCTGTTGTTGGTGCCTTTTTTGCAGGAATTGCAGTGGCACAAACACCGTATAAAAAAGAAATTGATGCCAATATTGAACCAATTGGTTATGCAGTCTTTATTCCAATGTTTTTCACGAGTATTGGATTAAGCATGTCATTTGATGGATTTATGAAAAATATTTGGTTTATCGTTATTTTAACGATTTTGGCCGTCCTCACAAAATTACTAGGTGGTGGATTAGGTGCTAGGTTACTTGGATTTGATTTAAATAGTGCATATGTAATCGGTGCGGGGATGATTTCTCGTGGCGAAATGGCTTTGATTATTGTCCAAATTGGGTATACCGCACACTTGTTGTCGACGGAATACTATTCGGCAGTTATCATGGTAATTATTATTTCAACTATCGTAGCACCGTTTATGTTAAAACATGCGATTGGTCGACAAAATAAAATTGAATTGAAGAAATAGTTGAACTGTTGAGGAACTAGCCTAGTGCTAATTTTTCAACAGTTTTTTATTTTTAAATGGTTACTAAATATCGCTATTCTGGCGTATTCATTTTATAATGAATTAAATAACTTCAAATGAAGAAGGTGGAATAATGAAACAATTATTGATTGCACAAGATTTATCTAGTGTTGGTGGTGTTTCATTAGGGATTGCGGTTCCTGTTTTAGCTAGTTATCAACAACGGACGACAATATTGCCAACAATGTTATTAAGTAGTCATACAGGTGGATTTGGAGTACCAATGAAGGTAGACATCTCACCATTTATAAAAGCTTTTGAAGAACACTGGGCAACTATTCCAGTTCAATTTACGGGCGCATATTTGGGCTATCTAGGGACGGCAGAAAGTATTAAAATGATGGGGATTCTACTAGATAGGTTATCTGATGATAAAGCACTCACCGTTATTGATCCAGTTATGGCTGATCACGGCACGTTATATTCAGGACTGACAAACGACTATGTAGAAGAATTAAGCATGTTATGTTTAACGCAAGCAGATTTAATTTTACCCAATTTAACAGAGGCTTACTTATTGGCAGACTGTAATTATCAGGAAAATCCTAGCGAGGCAGAAATTAAAAAGTTACTAACACGTTTATTAAAGAAATTAAATTTAAAAGCGGTTATAATTACAGGAGTTACAAACCAGAAAAATCAAATTGGTGTTGTTTTTCTAACAAAAGAAGGCGAATCAGGTTGGGTATTAAAAGAACAACGTGAGAATCATTATTTTGGGACAGGAGACTTGCTAGCAAGCTGCGTAGTGGGTGAGTTAATGAATGGTCATTCACTAAGGGAAGCATTGGAATTTGCAGTAGAAGTAACATGGAAAGCGATGAGTAATTCTGATAATGAAGGACTTGATCAAAGGTTAGGGGTTAATTTTATGAGTATTTTACCCGATATTAACGATAGAATGGAAAAATAAAATGAGAAATGAAAGATTAAGAAGCATTATTTTAGCGGGATTATTTGCGGCAATTATTTATATAGGTATCTCAGTTTTTAGAATACCAATCCCAGCTATGGTGGGAAAACCATTTATTCATTTCGGTAATTCACTAGCAGCATTGGCCGTGATTTTTTTAGGGTTTAGTTATGGCACAATTGCAGGAGCGATTGGTCTGGGATTATTTGATATTTTGAATGGTTATGCAGATACGTCATATTTTACTGTACTAGAAGTAGTGGTTATTGCATTACTAATTACGGTTGTTACGAAAGGATTAAAAAATTATCATGGTAAATATTGGATTATCATTATTGCTGCAACGGCAGGAATTGGTAAAATAGGAACATCATATTTAGTTTCGATTGGTGAAGCAATGATTAAAGGTGTTAGTTTTAATGTCGCCGCTGTTCAGGCGTTTTTAAGTTTACCTGCAACTGTTGTTAATTCAATCTCGACAATTATCATTGTTAGTTTATTATACGTACCCATTAAGCGATTGATGGTAAGGTTTAATCGGTAAAAAAGTCCAAATAAAAAAGGGTTGATGTGCGTGAGCTCACATTTACCCTCTATACAAATTGTCCAGATTGAACATATTTCATTTCTGTTGATAAGTTGGAAACGGCTGTTTCGATTGTTACCCCAGAACCTGAAATGGCTGGATTATTTTTTGAACTAGCAATAAAGATTTGTTTTTCAGTGTCTAAAGAAATCGTATACCAGTTTTTACTAAATGTTCCAAATTTCATAAGTGTGTATCCTCCGTATTTCTATATCTTACTACCATGAAAGCGCATTCTACTTTCTTTAGTAGAAGCTTAGTATAGTACGTACATAAAATGAATGCAAGTCATTTGTTTTATATTAACCAAAAATTTTTTAAATAATATGAAGAAGTCTAAAAACGATAAAGGGATGATTTAATGCAAAAACGAATATTCGTGATCACGGGTGCTCCGGGAACAGGTAAAACGACGATTAGAGACTATCTAACCAAGCAATTTGATGCCAAAAAGGTGATTACTCACACAACTAGGCAACCAAGAGTTAATGAAAAAAATGGTCGCGATTATTATTTTGAATCCGATGAAACTTTTTTTAATTTTCATTATTTAGAACATGTTGAGTATGATCGCCATTACTATGGTTCATCAAGAGAAGCGATAGATGCTGCTTGGTCAGAGGCAAAAAATGCGACAATTGTACTCGATACGGCAGGTGCCATCACGTATTCAAAAGAATTACCAAAAGAAACAGTTGTCTTATATTTGTCTGTATCGGATAATCAGATATTACAAGATCGGTTAATTAAACGGGGAGATACGATTCGAAATCGAAGTTTACGCTTAGATTCTGGTGAAGCAAAACGAGACATGAAACTTCCAGCAGATCTTGAAGGTATAGCACATGTCATTATTAATGACGATTTAGTTGACGCAAAGAAACAGATTGATCAGTTAATTCAATCATTAGGTTAAGAGTGATTGCTTTTTTTAGTTGATATGGTATTCTTCTTAAAGAGTAACCATTATTATTTAGAAATGGAGATAAGCCTTTTGACTGAATTAATTGATGATGCATTGCATATACTAAAAGAAAATAAATATAAAATTACGAAACAAAGAAAAAGTTTATTAACGTATTTAAGTCAGTATGAGGAAGCTTATGTTGACGTTACAGTTGTGGATGACTATATGAGAAATAAATATCCAGGGATGAGTCATAATACAATTTATCGAAATATCAAAGAATTTAAAGAAATGGGTCTTGTTGAGCAACGGATGAATGGTGAACGAGCCTGTGTAAAATATCAATGTGATTTTAGTCACAAACATCACCATCATTTTATTTGTACTTCTTGTAGTAAGGTGGTTGAACTTGATAGCTGTCCGCTAGATTATTTTGTAAAACAGTTACCAGGTTACAAAATAGAAGAACATAAATTTGAATTACATGGGATTTGTGATGAATGCCAAAAAAAATTATCGAAAAATTAAGTTTATCTTCGAATAAACTTCAATAACAAATGGTTTAATGGAAAAAGTACAAAATTGGAGTGAGAGTTAATGGCATATAGAACGCCACCATTTATAACACCTTTTGCAATTGTTTCTATCGTACTTGCATTGGGCGCAACTAACGTTGTTGTTAACAAAACAACGAATACAAACGAAGGAGCAACAGTTTCTTCAGTAGCTTCATCACCGTCGGAAACTAAACCTAAAGTAGACGATAATTCGAGTTCCAAAGAAGTAAGTTCATCTTCTGAGACGAGTTCTTCTGATTCGTCCTCTTCATCAGAAAGTTCAAAAGATGAGTCTAGTAGTTCAAGTGCTGCCGATGAAACATCAAACAAATCAGCAAGTACAAGTGCCGATAATACAACGGATGATAAGAGCGCGGAAACAAGTACCGATGACACAACTGATACAAGTACAGATACTGATACAAATGCGGATAAAGCTAGCTCGGCAACAAGCACAAGTAGTAGCGTGAAGAATACTAAAACGGTAACGACTGACAAAGCCAAAGCCAGTGCAGAAACGACAAATACAGACTAAGGATTAGGAGGTAAATAAATGTTTAGTTTACTAGATTTAGCAAACCATTATTTAGGGTTTATTAATGTTAATTTAAAATTAAAAAATAGAATTTATACTGTTTTAGGCTTTCTTGGTAATTGGTATTTATTGTATATCGCATCACGATATTTCATAAATGGTTATTATGTTAGAGGTAGTTTGTTTATTCTTGCTTTTTTTGTTTTATTATATTTTATTGTTTTAAATGTTATTCATTATTTTACAAATAAAACAACTAAATTTGATCCTTCACCGAAAATTGAAAAATTGTTGGGCGGACCGCCTAAGGAAGAAATTGAAGGAGATAAACGTCGCCGAATGCAACCAGGTTATGTTCAAACGAATGGCCTATTTGATTCTAAAATGCTGATGCCAGCGACACTTAGGACAAATAGAAACGAAAAAGTAAGTATTCAAAAAATTGCTGATCAAATGAAGCAAGTTAAGTATTCAGATTTTGATTATGATGGATTGTCAGATGATGCTATTATAAAAGAAATTCAGAAAACAGGAAAACCAGTGTCAGAGTTAGCACAGCCCGTTGCTTTTCCATTTTTTGAATTAAAAATAGAAGACGAAAAAATGAATGTTTACGCTGGAATGAATCAGATTGATAAACAATTGATTGGTCGCCTAACCCATGTTGGTTTATCTGATATTGAAACGGCTAAAGAACAATATGATATTTACTTAGCAACAGCAACTATTTATGGTGGTAATCAGAAGGTTGCTGGTCGATCATCAGTTATTGAAGAATCACATAAATTTCACGTTAAAGTTCAAATTGCCTATAAAGAAAAAGAAAATTAGTAAAAAAGTGATAGCAAATAACTACATTGCTATCACTTTTTTTGTGATTATATGGTACATTTAAAAAAGACTGCAATTAAACATCCATTTGGTAGTATAATTAAAGTATCACAAAAAAGAATAAAAGAGTTAAGAGAAGGGGATTGAGAGTATGGCAATGATCGAATTTAAAAATGTGGAGAAATATTACGATAAATTTCACGCATTGAAGAATATCAATTTAAAAGTTGAAGCAGGCGAAGTCGTCGTTATTATCGGGCCATCTGGTTCTGGAAAAAGTACATTAATCAGAACTATCAATGGTTTAGAGCAAGTTAACGAGGGGCAACTATTAGTTGATAATTTTGATTTAGCAGATAAGAAAACGAATATTGATAAAATCAGAAAAAATGTTGGGATGGTATTTCAACATTTTAACTTGTACGAAAACAAAACTGTTTTAGAAAATATTATGCTTGCACCACGTTTAGTTTTAAAACGGGATGAAGCTGAAAATAAAAAAATCGCAATGGATTTATTAAAAACAGTTGGACTTGATGATAAAGCACAATCATATCCTAGAATGTTATCAGGTGGACAATCGCAAAGAATTGCCATTGCCCGTAGTCTAGCTATGAAACCTAAGGCGCTATTATTTGATGAACCAACTTCTGCATTAGATCCTGAAACAATTGACGATGTTTTAAAAGTTATGAAAGATATCGCTAAAAATGATGGGATCACAATGATTGTTGTAACTCATGAAATGGGCTTTGCTCGTGAAGTAGCCGATCGTGTTATTTTCATGGCTGATGGTCAAATTCTTGAGGATGATACAACAGTAGAATTTTTCGACAATCCAAAAGAAGAACGTGCAAAAAAATTCTTGAGTAAAATTATTAAACATTAAGGAGCTCAAGACTGTGAGAGTGGGGATTAAAATATGAAACAATTAAGAAAAATTAGCTTATTGTTTATGAGTATAGCTATGGTATTAGTTATTGCAGGCTGTGGAGCGCAAAGTAAAGCCAACATTGCAACAACAGCTAAAGAAACAAAAACAATTAACTGGGGTGTTAAAGCAGATACGAAGTTATTTGGTTTAATGAACATCAAAACCGGTGAAATCCAAGGATTTGATATTGATATTGCTAAGGCAGTGACAAAAAAAATCTTAGGTAAAGATGGTAAAGCTAATTTTGTTCAGGTAACAAGTAAAACAAGAATTCCACTTTTGAAAAATGGAAATATTGATGCAATTATTGCGACGATGTCCATTTCTAAAGATCGTGAAAAACAAGTTGATTTTTCTAACTCTTATTTTGCTGCCGGACAAGCTATTTTAGTTAAAAGAACAAGCTCAATTAAATCCGTAAAAGATTTGAATAAAGACGGTATGGTTGTTTTAGGTGTTAAGGGTTCAACTTCAGTTATTAACATGAAGAAGTATGCACCTAAAGCAGAAGTGCTGGAACTAGATGATTATGCGCAAGCATTAACCGCACTAAAATCTGGTCAAGGTGATGCTTTAACAACTGATAATGGTATTTTATATGGGATGGTTAAAGAGAATTCTGATTTTGCTGTTGTTGGTGGTACTTTTACGCATGAACCTTACGGAATTGCGATTGATAAAGGCCAAGGTGAATTTAAGAATGAAGTTAATAAGGCTTTAGCTGAAATGCGTGCCGATGGCTCGTATGAAAAATTATTAAACAAATGGTTTGGCGATATTCCAGGATTTAGTGTGAAGGAGGCGAGTCAACAATGATTACGATTTTTACAGAACATTGGCAAGCCTTATTAACAGGACTTGGCTATACATTGTGTTCAAGTGTACTCGCATTATTTTTTAGTTTAATTATAGGTTCGTTCTTTGCAATTTTGGAAGAAATGCCATATCGAATTTTAAAAATTATTGCACGTATCTATATTGAAATATTTAGAAATATTCCGTTATTGGTTGTTGCAATGTTTTTCTACGTTGTGGTACCTATGTACGTTACGAATATCAACGGATTTACAGCTGGAACAATCGGACTAACGATTTACACATCTGCCTTTATTGCAGAAACAGTTCGTGCTGGGATTAGAGCTGTTGATCCTGGACAAATGGAAGGTGCTCGCTCAAACGGGTTAACATTCATGCAATCGATGTTTCATATTATTTTACCCCAGGCATTTAAATATGTGATTCCACCTTTGGGTAATCAGTTCATTAATTTGGTAAAAAACTCTTCAGTTTTAGCCTTCGTTGCTGGATTTGATTTAATGTACCAAGGTGATATTATCGCATCAACAACATTTGATACAATCAACACGTACATTATCGTTGGGGTGTTATATTTAATTATCACGATGCCATTAAGTTATTACATGAGACATTTAGAAAAGAAATTAAGTTAAAGGGGGTCTAGAAAAATATGTCAGATTTTATTGCAGCATATAGTTGGGAAAATATTCGCTACTTACTACAAGGATTATTAGTAACAATCGAAGTTTCAGTTATTTCAATTATTTTCAGTTTTATAATTGGCGCTATTCTAGGCCTAACACGATATATTAAAGTAAAACGTTTATCTGCTATAGTTGGTTTTATAATTGATTTAATTCGAAATTTACCATTACTTTTAATCTTATTTTTCGTTTATTTTGGCTTAGCAAATGTTGGTATTCGGTTATCAATTTTCTGGTCAGCAACGTTAGCGATGACCGTTTTCGAATCAGCAATGTTAGCTGAAATCATTCGAAGTGGTATTCAAGCTGTTGAACCCGGACAAATGGAAGGTGCTCGCGCAAATGGTCTAACTTATTGGCAAGGTCTGCGTGTGATTGTCTTACCACAAGCTTTAAAGAAAATGATTCCACCATTGGTTAGTCAATTTATCTCATTAATTAAAGATACGTCATTGGCTACTATCATTGTTTTACCAGAGTTACTGTATCATGCACAATTAGTATACGGTCAAAATACTAATTATGTTATTCCAATGTTCGTCGCTTTAGCAGTGATGTACTTCGTCGTTTGTTATGCACTATCATTGGTTTCAAGATACTTAGAAAGACGCTTAGCGTAGACAATAAAATAAAAATGGTTGTTGAAATCTATATAGATTTTAGCAACCATTTTTATTAGTTAGTAGAATCGGCATAAAATGACGGTTTGTTTGATTGAAAAATAAATTAGAAAGAAGATGATGTCATGGTGAAAATTGCTGTTATTCTAGGGAGTTCAAGAGAGAATTCTATTGGTAAAAGGGTCATTAAGTATATTGAAGGAGTAGCAAAAAATCAGGATAATGTTGAATTTTCATTTCTAAAATTAAGTGACTATCAGTTAACCTTCTTCCACGAAAAATTGGCACCTATGCAAAATGAAAATCGACAACTACCTGAAAATGAAGCACGATGGATAGCGGATGTAGCTGCGGCAGATGGCTTTATTATCTTAACGCCTGAATATAATCATGCTATTCCAGCCGTTTTGAAAAATGCAATCGATTATTTGGCTTTTGAAGGGCAACGTAAACCAGTTAAGATTGTGGGCTACTCAGATAACATGCGCGGTGCACAATTTGCAACAGCTGAATTAGTACCTATTTTGAATCGATTAGGATTTATCACGTTGCCTACGCCAACATTATTGGGAATAGTTGATCAAACATTTAATGAAGATGGACAACTAAATAACGATGCTAAGTTAACAGATTATACAAAAAATAAAATTGCTCAGACTTTGCAAGAAATTAAATTTTATACACAACTTTTTGTGAATAATCCTTTTCCCGGAAAATGATGAATTAAAAATAAAAATGTGTAATGACAATAGCTGTCATTACACATTTTTTATTATAGATCTTTATTTTTATGTGTTTCGTATAAATAAACCGGGATACCAAGTGCAACAATTGTAAATGAAATTAAAACACCTACAATATCTGATTGAACTTCGCTAACTAAAACGAAGGCTGCACCTAAGATAGCAACAATAGGTGTTATGGGGAACAATGGAACTGAGAAAACACGTTTTAAATCTGTTCCTTTATTCCGACGGCGTAAGATAAAGAGGCCGACGAAAGTCATAACATAAAAGCAATAAACTGTAAAAATACAAATTTCAGATAAGCGATCAGCATCAAAAAATAAAATCATAATCGCTGCAATACTTAAAGCCACACATGTTGCAATAACAGGTGAATGTGATTTTGGATGTAAATAAGATATTTCTTTATGGAAAGGTAATTGTTTGTTCTTACCCATTGCCCACATAATTCGAGGGAATGTCATGATTTTACCGTTCATACAACCAAGAATAGAAATAATGACACCGATATTCATAATTTTTCCACCAAGTTGGCCAAAGGCAATCTTAGCAAATTGTGGTGTTGCATTTTCGCCTAGTTGATGGATTTGACTAGCAGGCATGACACGCATAATACTGAACGAAACAAGAATATAAATAAGAAGAACAATTGAAATTCCTAAAACAATAGCTCTAGGTAATGTCTTTTTAGGATTTTTAATTTCATCACCCATATTAGCAATCAGAATCCAACCATCATAAGCAAATAAAGTAGCTAGTATACCAACACCAAAATTATTTGTAGAGTGACTGACAGTTGCAACAGATTGGCCAAGTGCATTTGCATTGCCAAAAAATAAACCAAAAATAATAATAGCAGCAATAGGGAATAATTTACAAATAGTTGTAATAATCTGGAATGAAGCACCATAACGATTTGATAGCATATTTAGGAAGCCAATAGAAATGACTGCAATTAATGCGATTAAATGAGAATAACCAGCTGGAATACTAAAGAAATCTACTATTAAAATAGCAAGGTACGCGCCTAACGCAGCAATCATAGCTGGTCCATACACGATAACTTGCATCCAACCAGCTAAGAAACCCCAAATTTTACCGTAAATTTTTTCCATGTAGATATATAATCCACCGGTTTCTGGAATTTGAGATCCAATTTCAGCAACAGTTAGTCCAGCGGTTAAGGTTATGATACCACCACATAGCCATGCGAGCAGGGCATTTGTAGTAGAGCCGGTGTAGTCAAGTACCGAAGCTTGTTTAAAGAAGATACCAGAACCAATAACAGTTCCGATTACGATTGATAATGCTGACCATAGACCTAACGATCTGTTAAGTCCAACTGCTGGTTTTTTTTCCAAAATTGAATCCTCCTTTTCTAAAATGAATAGTTGCATTTTAGCATAACAGCGGGAATCATGCAATAAACTAGATATGATTATGACGACAAAAAAGAGTGCGTGAATCGGCTATTTCAGACCGATTCACGCACTCTTTTTATAGAATTATTTTAAACGATGTAATCTTGCAATTGGGTTGCAATAGTTTTTGTTGCATCAATCTTTAATTTTGTACCTGATTCTTCATAATCTGTTTCTAAGATAGTTGCCTTTTCATTGATTAAATCAACAAGTTGACCTTTATCAAATGGGATAAGAACAGTCATAATTTCGTTATCTTTAAAGACATTCTTTTTAATGATATCTACTAATTGATTAAGTGATTTTTCATCACGCGCACTATAAGTGAATTTATCATCTGAGAAAGTAGGATAATCAATATTTGCTAAATCAGCTTTATTATAGGCATAAATCATCGGAATGTTTTCGACGCCAATAGCTTTTAATGTATCTTCAGTTGTTTGAATCATTTCCTCAGCATGTTTATCAGCCACGTCAATCACTTGGATAAGTAAATCAGCTTGTGCAGCTTCAGCCAAGGTTGTACGGAAAGCTTTTACTAATTGGTGAGGCAATTTGCTGACAAAACCAACAGTATCGCTCAATAAAATTTGTTTTTTATCTTCAAATTGAATATTACGGACACTTGTATCTAATGTAGCAAACAACATATTCTTTTCAAAAACTTGTTTGTCATCATCTTGTCCGATTAGACGAAGCAAGCCGTTCATTGTCGTTGATTTACCTGAATTAGTATAACCAACTAATGCAACAGTCGGAATACCAGATTTATCACGTTGTTTACGTCTAGTAGATTCTTCTTTGTCCATTTCAGCAAGATCTTTTTTAATGTGGTTAATCCGATTTTCAATCACACGACGATCTAATTCAATCTTCGTTTCGCCAGCACCACGGTTAGCGAGTCCACCACCAGATTGTTGATCTAGTTTATCTTGCATCCCTCTTAAACGAGGTAACTGATATTGAAGTTGAGCCATTTGAACTTGGAGTTTTGCTTCGCGTGATTGTGCTCTTGAAGCAAAAATAGCTAAAATCAGGCCTGTACGATCCATAACTTCCATACCTGATGCAGCTTCAAGGTTACGAATTTGAGTTGGTGATAATTCGTCGTTTACAACTAAAATTTTCACACCTTGTGCTTCACTTTCAGTCTTGAATTCTTCAGCTTTACCTTTACCAAAGTAAAGGGCAGCAGTTGGTCGATCTAATTTCTGACGAATGTCTTCAACAGCATGCATGTTGTTAGCTTCGACTAATGCAGCTAATTCAGACATTGTATAATCTAAATTTTCACGTTGTTTTTCGATACCAGCAATGAAAACGTCAATAACTGGTATTTCTGTAGAATAAGTTTCTTTCATGAGAACCTCCTCGTGGAACTTAATTAATAGGTTAAGTATAACATTTATTCAAAAAAATATTCGAACATCAAAATAAGTTAACTGAATTAAATGAGAATTAATGAATAAAAATGGCCAAACTCTCATTTTAACAACGTGCAAATGTTATGAGTTGAATATTTTATATAGTTAAACGGCTTTTTTAAAGGCGCTTGAATCTCTTTTTAATTAAATTAGAGTTTAATGTTGATTTTAATCTTTTTCTAATGTAAGATAAACCTACGTTAAGAAAAGGTAAATAAAAAAGGAGAGGTCATATTATGAAGTTAAAGTCAGTTTTGAAATTAAGTGGTGTGCTAGCATTGTCTGTCATTGTCTTGGCAGCGTGTGGATCTAAATCTTCATCTTCAGATAGTAAAGAACTCGCTGATAAACAGGTTATTAATTGGTCTGAAACAGCTGAATTACCATCGATGGATTTATCGACAGCAACGGATACAGTTAGCTTTAACATGTTGAACAATACTAATGAAGGTTTATACAGAATTGGTAAGAACAGTAAAGTGTCAAATGCACTTGCAACTAAAACAACCGTTTCAAAAGATGGCATGACTTATACATTTAAACTTCGTGATTCAAAATGGAGCAACGGAGACGATGTAACGGCTAAAGATTTTGTTTATTCATGGCAACGGACCGTTAATCCTAAGACAGCTTCACAATATGGTTACCTCTTCTCAGGGATTAAAAATTATGATGCAATCAGCGCGGGTAAGATGGCGCCATCAACATTGGGAATCAAAGCAACTGACAAACATACATTAGTTGTAACACTTGATAAAAAAGTACCATATTTCAAATTATTGATGGGCTTCCCAACGTTCTATCCACAAAATCAAAAAGTTGTTGAAAAGTATGGTTCTAAATATGGCACACAAAGCAAATACATGGTTTACAATGGTCCATTTACATTAAATGATTGGACAGGAACTAACTTAACTTGGGACCTAAAGAAAAATGACACTTATTGGGATAAAAAAGCAGTTAAGCTAACACAAATGAATTTCCAAGTTTCTAAAGATAATACAACAAGCTATAATTTATACCAAAGTCAAAAATTAGATATGACGAATTTATCTGCTGAACAAGCTAAAACATTGAAAACAGATAAAGACTATATCACACGTAAACAAGCATCAACGTTCTACTTACAATACAATCAAAAGAATAAATTATTTAATAACCAAAAGATTCGTCAAGCTATTTCATTAGTTATCAACAGAAAACAATTTGTTGATAAAATTTTAGGGGATGGCTCAACTGTTGCGACAGGTTTAGTATCATCAGGTCTTGCTTCAAATCCTAAAACAGGCGAAGATTTTGCAAAAGAATCAACCGTTAAATCAACTGCAAATACAGACATTGCAAAAGCAAAAGAATTATGGAAAGCAGGATTAAAAGAAGTTGGTGTTACAAAAGCTAGTTTCTCACTTCTAAGTGATGATACTGATAAAGCTAAGAAAACAAATGAATTTTTACAAAATGCGATTGAAGATAACTTAGATGGTGCGGATGTAACATTAACAAATATCCCATTCAAATCACGTTTAGCAAAATCAACTAGTGGTGATTTCGATATTGTTGTTACAGCATGGGGTGCTGATTTCTCAGACCCAATCTCATTCTTAGATTTATTTACTTCAGATAATTCACAAAATGCAGGTAAATGGAAAAATAGTGAATATGATGCATTGATTAAAGCTTCAAAAACAACAGATGCAAGTAATGCAGATAAACGTTGGGATGATTTAGTTAAGGCTGAAAAAATCTTGATGAAAGATCAAGGAATTGCACCTCTTTACCAAATGGCTCAAGCTCAATTATTAAGATCAACAGTTAAAGGTGTTATCTACAATGGAGCTGGTATCAATTACAATTTCAAAGATGCTTATGTTACTAAATAATTAATTAACGTGTTAAAATTTAACAAGTGAGAGTTAGCTACCACGGCTAATTCTGACTTGTTTTAATTACATAATAAAGCAAAAGTGAGGGTCAGAATTATGGGTAAATACCTAGTTAAACGAATTTTTTATATGCTACTGACGTTGTTTTTAGTCGCAACCATTACCTTCTTTTTAATGAAGTTAATGCCTGGATCACCTTATGCGAATCAGCAAAAAATGACAACTGAGCAATTACAGATTATGAATGAACAATATGGATTGAATAAACCCGTATGGCAACAATATCTCATTTACTTAGTGGGATTAGTTAAGGGTGATTTAGGAACGTCATTCCAATACAGTAATCAACCTGTGTCATACCTAATTTCAAGCCGTATTGGACCATCCGGACAACTTGGATTACAAGCTATCATCTTCGGAATAGTTATTGGAATTGTGATTGGTGCCATTGGTGCGATTAACAAAAATACTTGGATTGATACTTCTTCAACAATTTTATCAATCTTAGGTATCTCAATTCCTTCTTTCGTCTTAGCTGTTTTATTACAGTATTACGTAGGATTAAAGTTAGGCTGGTTACCAATTGCTGATTGGGGCGGATTCAGTTACACGATTCTACCGACAATTGCTTTAGGGGTTGGCCCACTGGCGGAGACGGCCAGGTTCATTCGAACCGAGATGGTGGATGTCCTAAGCAGTGATTACATTGAACTGGCTAAGGCTAAAGGATTAACAAAGTTTGGCGTTGTATTCCACCATGCTTTACGTAATAGTTTAATTCCTTTAGTAACATTAATCGGCCCTTATACGGTTGCATTAATGACTGGTTCAATGGTTGTTGAAAATATATTCTCAATTCCTGGAATTGGTGAACAATTCGTAAAATCAATTTTGACAAATGATTTCCCCACAATCATGGGTGTTACAATGCTTTATTCAGCTGGACTAGTAGTTGTTATCTTATTAACAGATATCATTTACGGTATTATTGACCCAAGAATTCGATTAACTGGAAGGAGAAATTAACGATGGCAGATAAAATTGACCTACCAGTAGATGCATTTGAACCGTTAGATAAAAATAACGCTATTGATAATGAAAAAATTGCTGCACCGTCGTTGACTTTCGTTCAGGATGCTTGGCGTCGGTTGAAGAAAAATAAAGGGGCTTTTATCTCACTTTGGGTCCTGGTTGCAATTTTTATTTTGGCATTTGGATCCCCCATTTTAGCACCACATAGTGCAACAGAACAAAATGTTGAGTATACAAATTTACCACCTAAAATTCCTGGTGTACCAATAGATGGATTAAATGGAAAGTTAAAAACATCATCAGGTAGCTGGTATGATGCTTATGAACAAAATAGTATTCCAAAAGATAAATACTTTATTTTAGGAACGGATGTTTTTGGACGTGATTTGTTATCAAGAATTATGTATGGAACTAAGATTTCCTTAATCGTGGCACTAGTTGCTGCATTAGTCGATTTAGGAGTCGGTGTTGCTTATGGAATCTTGTCCGGTTGGCGTGGCGGACGTGTTGATACATTCATGCAGCGAATCATCGAAATTATTTCATCGGTACCTAACTTGGTCGTTATTGTTTTAATGTTATTGGTTTTCAAACCAGGTTTAACATCAATTATTTTAGCAATTGCAGTGACTGGTTGGACAACGATGGCTCGATTAGTTCGGGCACAAACGTTGAAATTAAAAGATCAAGAATATATTCTTGCAGCTCGAACTTTAGGCGAGTCACCCGTAAAAATTGCAGTGAAACATTTACTACCTAACTTATCGAGTGTGATTATTATTCAAACAATGTTTACAATTCCTAGTGCTATTTTCTTCGAAGCTTTCTTAAGTTTCATCGGAATTGGGATTAGTGCTCCTCAAGCTTCACTTGGGTCATTATTGAATGATGGTCAAAAGAATTTCCAGTTTTTACCATACCAAATGTGGTATCCAGCAATTGTTTTATGTATTATCATGGTTGCCTTCAACTTATTAGGTGATGGACTCCGTGATGCCTTTGATCCAAAAACGAAAGAGTAGGTGTTGAAAAATGGCAGAAAATATTTTAGAAGTTAACAATCTAGAAATTAATTTTCATACGTATGCTGGAGATGTTAAAGCCATACGTGATGTTAGTTTTCATCTGGCTAAAGGTGAAACTTTAGCAATCGTTGGTGAATCAGGTTCCGGTAAATCCGTTACAACAAAAAGTTTAATGGGATTATTAGCTAATAATGCAGAAGTTATGGGTGGAGAAATTCTTTTTCATGGTGAAGATTTACTTAAAAAATCAGAAAAACAAATGGAAAACATTCGTGGTAAAGATATCGCAATGATTTTCCAAGACCCAATGACTTCTTTAGATCCTACTATGAGAATTGGTAGACAAATTGCTGAACCATTAATGAAGCATAAACATGTAAAAAAAGAAAAAGCAATGGCGCAAGCCTTGGAAATTTTGAAGTTAGTTGGGATTACAGATGCTAAAAAACGCTTTAAGGACTATCCACATCAATTTTCTGGTGGTCAACGCCAACGAATTGTTATTGCGATTTCATTAGTTTGTTATCCAGAAATTTTAATTGCTGATGAACCAACAACAGCTTTAGATGTAACCATCCAAGCACAGATTTTGGAATTAATGAAAGAATTACAAGCAAAAATTGAAACATCAATTATTTTCATTACCCATGATCTAGGGGTTGTTGCTGGTATGGCTAATCGTGTAGCGGTTATGTATGCAGGTCGGATTGTTGAATATGGGACAGTCGATGAGGTCTTTTATAACCCACAACATCCATATACTTGGGGCTTATTGAATTCAATGCCAACACTTGATAGTGAACATCTGTACGCAATTCCAGGTACACCTCCTGATTTATTGGATCCACCAAAAGGGGATGCATTTGCCGCTCGGAATGAGTACGCTATGAAGATTGATACAGAACAACAACCACCATTCTTCGATGTTTCACCAACACATGCAGCAGCTACATGGTTGTTGCATCCAGATGCACCTAAAGTAACGCCGCCAGTTGAAATTCAAAGACGGTATAAAATTTTTGCAAAACAACAAGAAACAAAAATTAAAGCGAATCAAAATTTGGTAGAAAACTAAGGAAGGGGAGCTGAACATAGTGGAACAAAAGAAAAATAAAATTTTAAAAGTCCGTCATTTAAAACAATATTTTAATGTCGGCAAACCAGACGAAGTGAAAGCTATCGATGATATTTCATTTGATATTTATGAAGGCGAGACATTTGGCTTGGTGGGCGAGTCAGGGTCTGGTAAAACAACAACAGGTCGTAGTATCATCAATTTATATGAACCAACTGATGGTAAAATTGATTTTGATGGTGTTGATATTCGTAAAATTAAGTCTAAAAAAGATAAATTACAATTTCGCCGTGACATGCAAATGATTTTTCAAGATCCATATGCATCACTAAATCCACGAATGAAAGTTAAAGATATTGTGGCAGAAGGAATAGATATTCACCATTTAGCTGCCAATGATGAAGCACGTGCGAAACGTGTTGAAGAATTATTAGAAACAGTTGGATTGAATAAAGATCATTCTAGCCGCTACCCCCATGAATTTTCAGGTGGCCAACGCCAACGTATTGGTATTGCTCGTGCTTTAGCTGTAGAACCTAAGTTTATCATCGCAGATGAACCTATTTCTGCATTAGATGTTTCAATTCAAGCGCAGGTTGTTAATTTGTTGAAGGAATTACAAATTGAACATAACTTAACATATTTGTTTATTGCACATGATTTATCAATGGTTAAATATATCAGTGATCGAATTGGTGTGATGCATTATGGTAAGTTATTAGAAATAGCTCCTGCAGACGAAATATATACACATCCTTTACACGATTATACAGCCAGTTTAATCTCGGCCGTTCCTGTTCCTGACCCTGAATTTGAACGTAATCGCATTCCAGTACCATACGATTCGTCAGTTGAGGCAGATGGTAAAAAACGTCGAATGGTTGAAATTTCGCCAGAACATTTTGTTTTAGCAAGTGAAGATGAAATCCCTATGTATAAGGAACGAGCTGCCAATACTTTGGCAGAAGAAGCTGAATAATAAATCAGAAAGATCTTTTCAAGAATTTTTGAAAAGGTCTTTTTTGATTTTAAAAAGGGTGTAAACTATTAATTGTATGAGTATCTTAAATATATTAAAGGAAGTATAAAAATTTTAGGTAATTATGCATAAAATAATGTATACTAGATGTATTAGAATTAGGTAACGACATAACTATTTTTTGATTTGGGAATGAATAAAAGGTTCAACTAAAACGTTATGTGGAACAAAGGGTTTTATATGGTGGGGAGAATGGGAGCACCCAACATGATAGATGATACAGAAGTATATAATGAAGCGTACAAAGAATTACCGTATGATGTACAATTACTTTTTCAAGAGGGGCGTCTCTGCGAAAAAGATAATGATTTAGCCGTATTATTCGATTTATTTATTAAAAGTACAATTAATTTTACTGAATTCTATGGATTTAACGATGATAGAAAGCAGCTATTTGATGAATTGAAACAAAATCCAGAAGAGGCCGCGCAGTTAATTAAGCAATATCGGTATTATCGTAATTGGTTCGAAAAATATCAGGCTAATGTTAATTGTTTTTCGAAATTAAGATTTCTAACTGTCTGTGAATGGTATGATGGTCAACAAGCATATGCAAGTAATAATTAAGAAATGCTATCATACAAGAAATTAAGTAAAAAAAAGTTAGAATATAAAATTAATTTAACTTAAAATGCGAACTTAAAATATACGGCAAGCTTAACAATATTGTTAAGCTTTTTTTGTTTTTATAAGACGCAGAAAAAATTAAAATAGATAACAAGCCAAGTGCTTGTTATCGATGAGAAGGGTGTGGTATATTAATTGCAATTATCGGGGGGTAATCGAATGAGTTTAGGTGAAGGAATAAAAAATGTAAACGCATTACCGTATGATGTGAGGCTATTATTAGAGGAAAGAAATATTCCGGAGAATCAAATGAGTTGGGAAATTATTTCTGATGTGTTTCTTGAAAGTATTGCGACTTACACAGCATTTTATGGATTTAATGAGGATCGTAGAGCGCTATTCAATGATTTAAAAAATGATAAAAATGAGGCCAATCAAATTATAACAACCTATAAAGAATATCGTGAGTGGTTTAAATACTATCACGTTCATTTTGAAAATCTAGAAGATGTGAGGTTTTTAACGATTTGTGAGTCAATAGGTGTAGATGGCATAATAATAAAAGATTAAATTCAAAAACGCTATGACTACTTTTAATTAAGTAGTCATAGCGTTTTTGAATTTAATCTTTAATACCATCTCTTTTACGTTCACGTTCAGCAATCATTGGCATAATGAATCCAAGACCGATAAGAACAACGACACTAATAATATTGATGGCTAACTGGTAGTAGAATAGTGAGCTACCCATCTCGACATCTTGAGGAATAATCCCAAAGACTGTTGCCAAAACAGTAACAACTAAGCACCATAAACCAACAGCGTAAGCTAATTTGTCATTTTTAATGAAGACATATTCTGATGGATATTTAGCACTATTTTTACGGATCTGCATGAAGGCGAAGAAAATCCAACAAGTGACACCTGGTGAAATAATTCCATTCAAGTTCAGTAACCAATTAAAGATTGTATTCATATCTGGCAAGAAGACACCCAAGAAGAGAATGAAGGCACTTAAAGTACAAGTTAAAATGTACCCATTAATTGGTAAACCATCTTTGTTAACTTTAAGTAATTTCTTAGGCATATAACGAGCGCCTGTGTCAGAGATAAGCATGCGAGTCATAGCGTCAAGAAGAACAGCTAGAAGAGCACACATGTACACAATTTGAGTAATAGCGAAGGCATACATTAACCAACTACCCATATGAAATTGATCTCCTAAACGAAGGAATGCGTAGTACGAACCATTCATTTTAAAATCATTAGGAATGTTATGGGCATTGAAGAAAATCCCAAGTGCGAATGAGCCGAAAACTGTTAAGAAGATTGTCATAACGGTTAACATAATCATGGCTTTAGGGAAATCTTTTTTAGGTTTTTTCATTTTTGTGACAAATGGCGCAATTAATTCTGCACCATTAATCGCATAAATTAATAAACCAATTGTTGTGAAATAATGTAAATCAAATTTAGGAATTAGTGTGTGCCAGCTCATATTTGTTGTTGCAATACGACCTGAAGGTGTTAATAATGAGCCAAATGCCATTACAACATATAAAATTGTGAGGATGAACATGGTACCACCACCAATAAGACCTAAAAATTCTAATGAACCTTTGAAGAAACGTTGAACAAAAATGAAACCAACGAAGATTACTAATGTTATTAACGCGAACATAGCTGTTGATAAACTATCTTCGAGTGCATTACTTCCGTTAAATAACCAACCAAAGCCAACAACGACTGAATTAGCGGTATCAACAACGTAAGGAATCGAAGCAGCCCAATAAGTCCATGCCGTAAAGTAACCTAGTTTTTCGCCACGAGTTCCGCGAACCCATGAACTTAAACCGCCACCTTCTGAATTAAAGACGGAACCTAATTGTCCTACCATTAAAGAATAGGGAATTACATATAATAGCAATAAAATGATCCAAGATGTAATAACGCCCATACCTTGATTTTGAAAGTTATAGACGATATCGTCGAAGCCAATAACTGTTACGAATGACATTAATGCCAAAACTGGCCACGATATAAATGTTTTTTTCTCGTTTTCCATAAGTACCTCCCGTGATAAATAACTATGTAAATTAAACTAACAATTTATAAGTATAGTGAACTGACTAATTAATTTCCATGAAAAATTAAATTAATATAAAATGTAATCGTTTTAATGAGAATTAAGTTAAGAATTAACGATAATAAAAATTGCTATTTAATGTGTACTATGTATAATAGTACACATATAGTAAAATGATAAATATAAATGGAGGACTAATAAAATGAAAGAAATAGTTGTAAGCGCAAAAGATGTTAAAAAAGTCTACGGTAAGAATAAAGAGAAGAAAACGGAAGCCTTAAAAGGGATTAATTTTTCTGTCGAACAGGGTGAATTTATTGGTATCATGGGGGCATCAGGATCAGGTAAATCAACATTACTTAACTTATTATCAACACTAGACCAGCCGACTTCAGGACAAATTGAGATTAATAATCAGGATATCTCAATGATGCGTGGCGATAAACTATCAGATTTTAGAGCACAACAAATTGGCTTTATTTTCCAAAGTTTTAACCTGCTAGATAACTTAACGGCAGCTGAAAATATAACATTGCCACTATCATTACAGAATGCGTCTATTTCTAAATATCAAGAACGTATTGATAAATTAACGAAAACACTGGGGATAGATAGTGTTCTTGGACAATTTCCAACTGAATTATCTGGTGGCCAAAAGCAACGAGTTGCAGCAGCTCGTGCTTTAGTCCATAATCCTGCAATCTTATTAGCAGATGAACCAACAGGTGCTTTGGATTCTAAAAGTGCAAAGTCACTCCTATCAACGATGGAAAGTTTAAATAAAAATGATCAAGTATCAATTTTGATGGTGACTCATGACGCTGTTAGTGCGAGTTACTGTCAACGAATTCTCTTTATTAAAGATGGTAAGATTGGTCGAGAATTGATTCAAGGAACGAATACGCGAACAGAGTTTTATCAAGAAATTTTAAATGAACTAGCTAAGAGTGAACAATAATTTTAAGAAGGGAGGAAACAATATGTTATTAAAATTATCCTTAACTGGAATTAAGAGTCGCTTTAAAGATTATCTAATCTTGTTATCAGGACTCATTATGGCTTCAGCAATCTTTTACATGTTTGAAGCATTAGCAACTAATCAAGAATTTATTAAACAAAATGCGACGATAAAATTTGCAGCAATGATTTTCCAAGTAGGTTCTGTACTACTTGCAATTATTACACTGTTTTATATTATCTATGCGAATACATTTTTAATGAGCATGCGTCAAAGAGATTATGGGATGTTCATGATGCTAGGCGCTAAAAAGCGTAAGATTGGGCGCTTAATTTTCACTGAAACTTTAATTATTGGCTTAATTGCAACAGCTGTTGGTATTTTAGTTGGTATTGGACTGACATATGGCGTTAGCCAATTTTTAGTAGATAAAATGGATCTTGCACCGCATTCTTTTCAAGCTTTTTATTTCCCAGCAATCCTAATAACAATGCTTTTCTTCGTTATTCTTTTCATGATTGCTGCTATATTTAATCGACAAAGCTTGTTAAGAACGCCTATCTTAAAATTATTAAATGAAGCAGAACAACCACAAGGTAAAAAGCTAAAATCTTATAATATCTTAATTCAAAGTATCTTAGGATTAGGTTTAATTGCAAGTGGCTATTATTTATTAAGTCATTTAGCACTGTTTCAAATGGCTGGATTTATTGGGTCAGTCGTAACAATTTTGATTGGGACATTTTTAATTTTCAATTCATTATTTAGTGGATTGGTTCAATTATTAAAACGTAATAAGGGATTTTCTGAAAAGCAATTAAATACCTTTTTATTAGGGCAACTTAGCTTTCGATTAGGTTCATTAAATCGGGTTCTAACAATGGTTGCGATGTTATTTGCACTAGCATTAGGCGCAATAACTGTTGGGATGGGATTCTCTGGTGTGGTTGATCAAACAGCTACTTCTACTTCCCCATATGATGTTGTTGTCCAAAATCCATCAACAAAAGAGAAAAAATTACTTAGTCAATTGACTGATAAAAAAGAGTCCATTTATGAAGCAAAAAAAGTTGGTTCTGTCCGTTATTTTAAAAAATCTGACTTTGTGAAATCACCATTGTACACGCTTGATTTCACGGAAACGGGAACGGCTACCGGTAAATTTATTAAAGTTGACCCTGCCAAAATGACAGCTAAAAATGAGGATAATCTATGGGGAAATGCTGTTAGAACTACATTGGAATCCCCTGATATGTTAAATCCAGTACTTGTCTCTGACGCATCATTTTCAGCTGTTTCGGCGAAGACACAACGTATCCATACTGTTAGGTTAGCATCATTTAAAGATAATAAAGAAATCTTAAAAGCATTGAGCGAAGAAATACCTAAAAATCAGTTAGATAATTCATCTTATTTTATGAATAAGTATGTCGTATATCAGTTGGCTAACGGCATTTATGGCGGATTAGAATTCATTGGATTCTTCTTAGGCGTTGCGATGTTGGCAATGTTAGCAAGTGTTCTTATGTTTAAAATATTGTCTAGTGCGGCAACGGATAAAAAACGATATGATTTATTGAACCAATTAGGCGCTAAGCAACGACTAATGAAAAAATCAATTAGGCGCGAAATTGGCATCTTATTCTTCTTACCTGGAATTGTCGGTGTAATCCACGTTTTATTCGGACTACAAATGTTCAAGGAATTAATTCCAGATCCATATTCACATATAACGATTCCATTTATTATTTTTGCAGTTCTCTATTTGGGATATTATTGGGTAACAGTTACCTTATATAAAGGGATGGTATTAAAAAAATAAAAAAGAGGTGAATATTCAGTTTTTAAAACTGAGTATTCACCTCTCTTTATTTAGATGGGTTGTTCGCCAAAATTACCATAATAGCTAACTTCAATTGTATCGTGATGAACGATTAATTTAGTGACGCTACCATTTTTAGGACTAGATGATATATCAATATTAGGTGCGTATCGTGAAACGATACTTCTAATTGCTGTCCCGTGACCAACTAATAGAACGTTGTCATTATTATTTTGGTTAGTGCGTAAAAAATCAAAAGCATGATCATAGCGATTCCAAAATTCTTGGTCATTTTCAGCTAAATTAAAAGGGTCAGCACTTTTTATGAAATCACGTGAGTCTTCGATGGAATATTTTTCAAGAATATCATTGAAGGTTTGACAATTAAAAGGTGTACCAACTGTTTGCATAACAGCTGCAGTATCTTGGCCTTCAAATGAGCCATAATATTCTTCTCTAAAAAGTGCTGTTTCAATTGGTGTTAACTGTGCATTTTCTTCAACATTCGTTTCACTTAAAATATGGCTTAGTGTTTTTTTTGTACGCATTGTGTCACTTCGATAAATGGCATTAAATGATTTATCGCGTAAAAGTTTTCCTGAATGGGTGGCATCGTTGATTCCCTTATCTGTAAGTGGAGAGTCACACCAGCCTTGCATTCTCTGGAAAGAGTTAAAAAAAGTTTGGCCATGACGAACCATATAAACGGTAAATGACATATGAAATCCTTTCATAAATAAATATTTAATTTGTAAATAAAAAAGGTACTTAGAGCTGTCTGGTTTTTGATGAATAGTCTCACTTAATGCATTAATTTTAGAAAAAGAAAAGACTTTTATTTTATTTAATCCAATGTATACTAAATAAACGGAGAATTAAAATATGAGATTATTTATGACTACTAGTAAGATGATACCGAATGAGATATTAATTACAAGTCTAAATCTAATTGTTTTAACTGCATAAATTGTATTAACTATTCAAGAAGGAGTGTTTATTATTTTGATTACGTTGGCTGGTATTATTGGTTCAGGAAAATCTAGTATGACAAAAATTTTATCTGAAGAACTTGGGGTAGAGGCTTTTTACGAACCTGTTACAGATAACCCGGTATTACCTTTATTTTACAAAGGTAACGAAATCGCTGCAAAAAAACGTGAAGCAGGGGATAAGGAAGCAACAAATCCCTACGCTTACTTATTACAAACTTTCTTTTTGAATCGTCGTTTCAGAATGATTAAAGCAGCAATGCAAGAAGATAATAATGTTCTTGATCGTTCAATTTATGAAGATGCTATTTTTATGAAGATGAATACAGAAATGGGTAATGCCACAACTGTTGAATATAACATCTATCAAGATTTATTAGAAAATATGCTTGAAGAGTTACCTTATGCTGCACATAAAAAATCACCCGATTTGATGGTTATGATTAAAGTTTCTTATGAAACAATGGTTAATCGTATTCAAAAACGTGGCCGTGATTATGAACAAATTGAAACTGACCACTCATTGGTTGAATACTATAAAACATTACTTCGCTATTATGAAGATTGGGAAAAAGAATATGACGTTTCTGAATTTTTAGTTATTGATGGCGATAAATACGATTTTGTTGAAAATGAAGCTGATCGTAATATTGTTTTAAATATTATTGAAGATAAATTACAAGAATTAGGTAATTTATCTGAAAAAGAAGTTATCGATTACAAGACACAACGTAAATCAATTTAAACTAAAAGGAGTAACCAATTTTAAAAATTGGTTACTCCTTTTTTATTTAGATTTTATCATCATCGTGATGATTGAAATATTCAACTTTAACTGAATTGTCATCAACGATTAACTTAGTTACACTACCGTTTTTAGGGCTCATTGTAATATCAATTTCGGGTGCAAAATGAGAAACGATACTTCTGATTGTTGTCCCATGACTGACAACTAAAACGTTATCGCCATCTTTAGCATCTTTACGCAATAAATCAAAACCTTTATTACGACGTGCCCAAAAATCGGCATCGTCTTCAGCATCATGGAAAGGATCGATTTCTTTGAAGAAGTCACGTGCCTCTTCAATTGAAAATTTTTGCAAAATCTCAGTGAAATTAGCAGCGCCATGTGGCTTACCAACAACAAACCAAGCTTGAGAAGAATCGGCACCTTCATAGTAACCATAGCCTTGCTCTCTAAGAAACTCAGATGTTGTAACAATTAAATCTGAAGAGTTTTCATTTTCAGATAAAATGTAGTTAGCTGTACGATTTGCGCGGGTTGTATCACTACTGTATGCATTAGCAAACTGAATTTGTGATAATTTTTTTCCAGTAGTGTGGCCGTCGTTAATGCCTTTTTCTGTAAGTGGTGAATCGGACCAACCTTGCATCCGATTATATTTATTGAAAATGGTTTGACCATGGCGAACGAGATAGACTGTAAATGGCATGAGAACCTCCTGAAGTTTATGTGATAGCCCCATTATACGCTAAAGAAAACGATTATTCTAAAAAGCTTATCCTAGAATTTAGCATCAAGTTTTTTTCTAAGTAAAAATTTCGTAAGTTGTACTAACCCAGCTAAGACCACTGGAAGTAATGCTATCCCGGCAATTGAAAGGAAAATAATAGAAAAATGATCCTTAACAAATGGAATTGCGCCGAAGTAGTAACCGACGCCACTTCCAATGGCTACCCAAAGTGAGACGCCAATTAAGTTGAAAATACTAAAATGTCTGTAATTCATTTGAATAGTACCAGAAATAAGTGGCACAAAAGTTCTAATTAATGGGATAAAGCGTCCAAATACG